>JBDNHS010000566.1:0-5799 GCA_041688685.1 Kapaibacterium sp. (SeqCode) | reverse complement strand
GAATTAAATGCAGAAACTATCAAAGAACCAGGTGCCGAAATCTCTGGCTTTACTCTGTTATCAACCGATGGTCCTTTTGATGAAAAGGGTGAAAAATCACCATTATTCGTGGAGAACGATGAGCGAAATACCTTGTTAAATATATTATTTGTTGAGCTTTTTGTCGTATAAGAAGCAACAGATATTATACTTTTGGCAGTACCGCCAATTTCTAATAAAGTATAGTTATTATCTCCGTTACTCAATTCTCCACCAGTTGACCCACCCAAAGCACAATTCCATAAATGAATATTACCCTTAGAATTAGGCGTAATACGGACAATAGGCTTGTAAGATAAATTTACATTTTCAAAGCTCAAAAATATTCTCGGTTTGCGATTAAATTCCGACGCAGACAAAGAAATCTCAACTGTACCCAAAGTCTGTGAGCCAGATTTATTAGTTAGATTCACTTTATTAAATCCAAAACTTGAAGCTTTGAATTTTTTATTCAACCAAACATCACTTCCATTTTGAGTAATCCCTACTTCAATTTCAATATCTTTACCTTCCTCTCCCCACAATTCGACATAACAATCACCTGCGTTACTACTTGTTTTGTATTGAGAAATAATTGTATATAATGGAGTTGAGTTCAAATCAAAATTTTGATTTATGTGCATATTAGTTTCTCCACTATTTCCAGCAGCAGTTACTAATATTTTGCCTCTTCCGACAATATTATCACAGGCTTTGTCAAATAAAGCTGTTCCATCTCTTGGTCCAATTGTTGTGCCAAGAGACATATTTACCACTACCGGCTTTTTTGCGAGGCTTGCATAATTAAAACAATATTTTATACCATCTAATATATTGGTTTGTCCAGTAGTTAGAGCTTGATTAACATTAAATATAGGTGAAACTAAAACAATTTCCGCAGCGGGAGCAATCCCAGAATGTTTATTACCATTAAAGTAACTGTTCCCAGCTGCAATCCCTGTAACGTGAGTGCCGTGTGTTTCTTCATTATAGTCGTAATTTTCAAAACTAAGTGCAGTGCCAATAAGCTCGGTTCCGTAATTAAAATTTAGCGGAGGTCTTCTACTCGAACCCTGTATCCAAGCTCTTGAAACTCTATTTTGATTAGTGCTTCCTTTTAAGAATGCAGAATGAGTAAAATCAAAACCAGCGTCAATTATCCCAACTATTACGCCGTCTCCTTGTATTTTTTCACCTGTAATTGTTCCATTATGTAACAAATCAAATTTTGTTTCACTTCGCACTTTATCCAAACTCAAACCAACTTTTTCATCAACTTGAACATACAATACTTCCACTAAATCAATTATCTTTGTCAAATCCTCTGGCTTAACTTTAATAGAAATCACATCTTTTGTAACTAATCCAACAAGTCCACCCAATTTTTCGATTTTAGATTGTATATTCTGCCCATTAGTTAATAATAACACACCAACATAAATCTCATTATTAATGTCCATAAATTGAAAATTTTTATCAATATTGTTTCTCATATCATTCAAAGTTGATTTTTTTTGAAATGAAGCATTTTGATTTGATTTACTAATTTCAGCAGATTTTTTCTGATAATCATTAATTTTTGTTTGAATATCTGTGTTATTCATCCTATATATCAACATTTTTGAAAATGGTGAGAGTTTATGATTATTCTCAAATGTAAAATTATTAGACAACACATTATTTGTATTTAGAATAAATAAAAGTAAGATAATCATCAAGCTTATTTTATTTGAAAAGAGAATTTGGTATTTTTTGTTAATTTTCATCACTAAGTTTTAATATCAGTTGTTTTAAATTTTAAAATTAATATTTTATTTTCGATTGCAGTATTATAAAAATAATTAGTATAAATATACTTAAATTACTTATATTCTAAAATAACAGTTGCAATAGCATATTCATCAGAATGAGAAATTGTAATATATGATTTATAACTTCCGTACATCTCTTCCATAGCCCCAATTAGCACCAAATTGGGCTTTCCACTTTTTTCGTTAATTACGCCCACTTCATTCATCTTAAATCCTTTTGTTAGCCCAGTGCCAACAGCTTTACTAAATGATTCTTTAACAGCAAATCTTGCTGCATAATGAACGTATTTTTTTTCACCAAATAATTCACAATAATTGATTTCATTTTCAGTAAATACTCTGTTTTTGAATCTATCGCCATAATTTATAATTGAATTTTTGATTCTTTCAACACTAATTATGTCATTTCCTATACCAAATATCATTTTACCTCTATCGAATTTATTACTTTTAATTTTATCTTCGTAAAATTTATAACGAAATAAATATATTTAAAGTATTTTATTAATTAAATAATTTTTATTTCAAAAAAATAATGTGTTTTGATTAAAAAAAAAACTGACTTCAATAATTTGAAGTCAGTTTTATGTTAAATAATATATTTAATTAAATCTAATTATATATAATTTTAAATCTAAATATAGATTAGTTTATTTCAGGCATCAAAACAAACTCTTTCATTTTTTTCACATCTAAGTATTGTTTTGCAGCTTTTTGTATATCTTCTTTTTTTAGTTTACTAACTTTATTGTTATATTCTAACATATCTTCAGGATTTTCACCATTCATATCATAATTAACTAAATTACTTAGCCAAAAACTATTCTCTTTGATATCAGACTCATAAGAACGTTTTTGAGTTTCAGTAGTTTTCAATAAATTATCATCTGTAGTCAAAGTAGTTTGTAATTCTTTCATTACATCTTTAACTGTACTAACCAATTCTTCGACTCTATCTGGTTGACAACCAAATTGAACTATTACAGCATATTTAGAATTTGGCATTTTAGTCATTTGTGGATAAACTCCAACACCATAAACACCACCTTTTTCTTCACGTAATTCTTCTCTTAATCTAATATTTAATACTGAAATCAAAGAATTAAGTAAATGTCTATTGTCTGAATTATATTCAAAATCACCACCAATATTTAGATATACAGCACTTTTTGGCTCTTTACCTTTTACTACTGTTTTTCTAAATGGAGCTTTCATTGATTCGATTTTAAGGTCAACAAATTTTTCCTTAGATTTTGTAGATGGCAAACTACCAATGTATTTTTCAACAAATGGTTTCAAAGTAGCATCATCAACATTTCCAACAAAATAAAATTTAAAGTCAGAAGCGTCAGCAAATCTTTGTTTGTAAATTTCATAAGAGTTATTCAAATCAATTGACTTATAAGTCTCTTCTGTAACAGGTTTTCTTCTTACATTATAATTACCCATAACATAACTTATAGAATCATAAAACACAGTATTTGGTTCTAATTTTGATTTTTTAATCATATCCATTTGTTTACTTGTAAATGACTTAAATGCCTCTGTATCTTTTCTTGGAGAAGTGAAATATAAGTTAATCATTTGCATCATTGTTTCTAAATCTTTTGGAGTAGAACTTCCAGACATACCTTCAGATATTTCTGAGACAAATGGGCTTACATTTGCATTTTTACCAACTAATACTTTTTGTAAATCAATTGGATTAAATTCTGAAAGTCCAGAATTTTCTACAACTTCATCACAAGTCATTGCATTGATATGATCTGCATCTGAGCAAAGAGAATTTCCACCAAAACTGAATGCTCTAAATAAAATCTCTTGGTCCTTGAAGTCATTTTTCTTAATTGTTACCTGAGCACCATTTGATAATTCCCAAGTTGTTGTTCCAAGTTTTTTGTTTTCGGTAGTTTTTGTTACTTTACCAGCTTTTACATCTTTATCAAAAAATGGTTTAGTGATTGTATTATCAACATAAGCATCAAACTCTTGACCACTAATATCGGCATAAATTTCTTTTACCATATCTTCTGTTGGAACATCTATTCCTTCAGTTTGAGGTAAAGAGATTGCAACACTAATATTATCTTTTATTACAAAATTATTCAATACTGTATTTACATCATTAACAGTAATTTCAGTCAACCAATTTTTAACTAATTCAAACTCGTTTTCAATTCCAGGTACCGCTTCTTCTTTAAGAAAATGTCTTACGTACTCCATTGCTAAACCACCTGACGCAACTTTGTCTTTTTCGTTTTTCATAGTTTCATAATTATTCAAAACTTCTGTTTTTACTCTTTCTAATTCAGTTGCAGTAAATCCACTATTTTTAGCTCTGAATAATTCTGTAAGCATTGATGCGTAACCATAAGCAAAGTCATCACCTTTGAGTACAACAAACAAATCAAGAGTTTTGGAATTTCCTAATTGAGCAGAAACACTACTTTGTGCTTGCGTAAAAGGAGGGTTTGCTTTTTGAGTTAATTCGTTAAATCTTAAGTTTAACATTGCAGCAGCTAAGCCTTCGGTAATATTGCCTTTATACTCGCCATAAGTTCCTCTTTTTGGTTCTTTTTGACCGTAAGAAAGAGCAACATAAGGAAAAGTTAATTCTTTATCAGTTTGGATTGATACCTTCATACCACTCCAAGGTTGAATAGAATTATCATCTTTCGCTCTTACATTAGTTCTTGCAGGGATTTCTCCAAACATTTCAGTAATATATTCTTCAATGTCGCTTTCGTTAAAATCACCAACAGCAATAATCGCCATTAAATCAGGTCTGTACCAATCTTTGTAAAATCTTCTAAAAGTTTCGTGTGGAGCATTCAAAATAATACTTGTGTCTCCACCCGGGAATCTATATGCTAATTTTGCATTATTCCAAATAACTGGTGCGTGTTTTTCCATTACTCTAGAATTACCATCATCTCTCAATCTAAGCTCTTCCCTGATAACACCTCTTTCTTTATCTATTTCTTCATTTGCAAAAGTTACATTTGCAGCCCAATCAACCATCACCTGCATACCTTTTTTCATAACTTTATTGTTATCTGTAGGTAATTGAAGCATATATACTGTCTCTTCAAATGATGTATAAGCATTCAAGTGAGCACCAAACTTAACGCCTGTTTTTTCTAAAAAGTTTATTAAGTCATTTTTAGGGAAGTTTGTAGTTCCATTAAAGCACATGTGTTCAACAAAGTGAGCCAAACCTTTTTGGTCATCATCTTCTTCAACAGCACCAACATTTACCGCTAATCTAAGTTCCATTCTATTTTCTGGACGCTTATTTTGTTTAATGAAATATTTCATTCCATTTTTTAAAGTTCCAGTTTTGATAGTTTTATCCAATGGAATCATCGAATTCATATCTTTAGCTCCTTGAGCTAATCCTAAATTGAGGCAGAGTGAAAAGAATGAAAATAGAGAAATAGTGATAATTTTATTCATAGTAATCCTAATTTATTTAAAAATATTATTTATTTGTTTCTTAGTTAGTCGAAGTTCTTTTTTTTATAAAATTCTATATAATGTTATTTTACAAAGTCATTTTTTATCAATTCTAAATGCTTATACGATATTTATTTAGTTAAGTTTCAAATTATATTATATAATTATATAATGATTATATAAAATTAACTACATTATTTACCATCGAAATACACGCAGTTTCAGCTCTAAGTCTATTTTCAGATAATTTTAGCAATAAAGTATTTTCATACTTTTGTAAATGAATTACTTCTTTATCACTAAATCCTCCTTCCGGACCTACAAAAATAAATATTTTTTTACTATTATTTAAATTCTGTTGAAAATCTATTATATTTTTTTTGATATACTCTCCATTAATATCAGCTAATAATATTAATGATTTATCTATTTTGTTGTTATTATGGTAATTTTCTGTAAGTTGATTTTCTATAAGTTGATTTTCTATAAGTTGATTTTCTATAAGTTGATTTTC
>JBDNHS010000565.1:0-1344 GCA_041688685.1 Kapaibacterium sp. (SeqCode) | reverse complement strand
ACCAAAAACTAAAAGATTATTGAAAAAATAATAATAAAATGGTTTTATTCCAACTCTATCTCGGGCAGCAAATAATTCATTTTTTTCATTATCCCATATTGCAAATGCCCACATTCCATTCATCATATTTAGAATTTCGGTACCATATTCTATATAACCATACAATATAGTTTCAGTATCTGTTTTGGAGTGATATTTATAACCTTTATCAATTAATTTATTTCTTATTTCATTATGATTATAAATTTCTCCATTAAACACAATTGTATATCTACCATCTTCTGTAGTCATTGGCTGTGAGCCATTATTAGATAAATCAATAATTGACAATCGTCTAAATCCAAACCCACAATTATTACGTTCACTTACCCAAACTCCATCAGAGTCAGGACCTCTATGTATAATTTTATCAGTTTGTTTCTTAATTAATTCATAAGAAATAGAACTATTTTGATTATTATCTACAATGCCAACAATACCACACATTTAAACACTTTAATTTATAATTGTTTTTAATTAAGATATAACATAATATGAATAAAAAACTTAATTCAATTAAGTTGAAAATTTATATTTACTTAATTACTCATTTACTTATTTATTTATTTATTTATTTATTTATTGGATTTGCAATTAGATACAACATTTCTTTTGTTGCTTGTGCTATACCAACGAATAAAGATTTAGATACAATTGAATGTCCAATACTAAATTCATCAATATTTGGATTTTTCGCTAATTTTGAAATATTCTGATAATTTAAACCATGTCCAACTGCAATTTGTAGTTTAAGTGATTTAAGTAAATCTATAGATTGATTGATTTTATTAAATTCATCAACTTCGCCTAATAATCCAAATAAATTCGCATAATTTCCAGTATGTAATTCCACCATATCAATACCAATTTCAACAGCATAATTTATATGGTCAATATTTGGTTCTAAAAAAAAACTCACTTCAATTCCGTTATCATGCATTATTTTAGTCAATTCGGTCAAACTCTGTTTATTACCAAAAATATTTAGTCCGCCCTCAGTAGTTAATTCTTCTCTCTTTTCAGGTACTATAGTTACTAAATCTGGTTTTAATTTTAAAGCAATATTTATCATTTCTTTAGTATTTGCCATTTCTAAATCAAATTTAGCATTTACATTTTCTTTTATAATAAATATATCTCTATCTTGAATATGTCTTCTATCTTCTCTAAGATGACAAACTATGCCTTTTGCACCAGCTCTAATAGCAGATAATGCACCTTGCAATACATCTGGCTCTGAACCCTTTCTTGCTTCTCTTAAAGTTGCAAAGTGATCTATATTTACATTTAAATGATGTGTTTTGT
>JBDNHS010000073.1:0-2030 GCA_041688685.1 Kapaibacterium sp. (SeqCode) | reverse complement strand
TGGTTTCAGCCGTAAGAGATACAGCTAAACACTTTGCTGATAAAGTAACTACACTGCGAAACAGCGAAAAGGAATTTGATAAATTATTTCCAAAGGCAGATGGGAACGCCACCTTTATTGGTGGTTTTACAGGTGCAGTAAGCGAAGCAAACTACATTGATAAAGCTATTGAATTTTTAGATTCTAAAGATAAATTCCTTATAGCCTTGAAGGATATTGAGAATGTAGAGAATTTCATTAGAAATAATTTACCAAAAGTAAAAGAATGGATGGGTTTTGTTGCCGCAGTGCAAGATGAATTAACTAAATCGGCAATAATCAATGCCAAAATACAGCAAAATAGAGTAGATTTTGACACCCATTTAAACGGTGATGTCATCAAAAACTTTGCTGATTTACAAAAGTTATCTCAAAATACCAAAGATGAATACCACAATCTATTCAGCCAAGCAATGAAAGATTGTGCTGCAAAATATAATGAGATAGATGCAATGGCTGTTAATTTAGTAAAGGAGATTGATGCTTTGCCTGAGGGATTAAATACCCTTGCTTTTAACAAAGCAAATGCACTAAGCCAATATGCAAAGCAAAGAACCTTGTCTGCAATTTCCATTGATTTTGATGTAAAAGACAAACAAAGCAGATTCACTTTTTCCGAAGTGCTTTCATTCATTGATTTATATCCAAGTAAAAAGGCAGAGATATATATAGCAAATGCCAGTTTAATAAAAACAAAAGCACCCGAGCTACAATCTGGAGCAACACCGACTACAACAGTGAAAAAGTACTCGGTTAAATTACCAAATTCAAAAATGAAAGTTGGTGAGTATAAAATTTGGTTGATTGATGAATTACAAAAATTAGCTTCTGCTAATAATAATGATGAAATTGAAATTGAAATTGAATTAAAATAAAAGATAATCTGAAAAATATGAAATTAACTGATTACACTGAAACAATAAGAAAATTAATTGACAAAGCTTTTCGTAATAGATTGGGTAGGATGGGTATTAACGAATCGCAGATTTCAGATATCAATTTAGTACCGCAAGTATATCAAAGTGAACGCAAACGAATGGAAACTATTCGTGAAGTGTTTATTGCTGAAACAGGAACAATTGTAGGTGCCTACGAAAAACTGGTGGAAGAACTTACTTTCACTTTGTTCAATCGTTTGGCAGCACTCAAAGTGATGGAAGCCCACACGCTCCACCCCGAAATTGTTACCCAAAGAGATAGTCACGGTGGTCGCTCCTTAGCTCATTTGGTTTGGTTGGGACAATATCCTAATTATCGAAATGAAGAAGCCGAAGGCTTACTGCCATTTTTAGAAGACCAATTACAAAAATTGGCTGGCGATATTCCGTTATTTAGTCCAAAACATCCTTATCATTTATTACCAACTGCTATTGAACTGCAAAGCATCATCAATGCTTTTAATCAGGTAGAAACAGATACACAAGTAGAAACCAATATCTGGCAAAGTGATGATGTGTTAGGGTGGTTATACGAAAGTTACAACAACTATAAAAAAATAACCCACAAAGCAAGTGGTGATAAAACTGAATACAACAAAGTAAGCATCCAAAGTCAGGTATATACACCTCGATGGGTAGTTCAGTTTTTGGTGGACAATAGCCTCGGCAAACTCTATCTGGAAATGTACCCCGATAGTGCAATCAAAAACAAATATAAAATTGCAAACCAACCTACTACAAAAACAAGGGAGATAAAGCCTTTAAACGAAATAAGAATGATTGACCCATCAACTGGATCGGGCAATTATTTATTGTATGGCTTTGATGTGTATTACGACCTATACATAGACCAAATTGAAAACTACGGTGCAGATTATAACAAAGATGATATACCAAAACTAATTATTGAAAATAACCTGTATGGTGTGGATTTAGATGACCGTGCTATACAATTAGCACAATTGGGATTATATATCAAATCTAAACGAAAAAAAAATAATGTAAAAATTGACCATTTTAACGTCGTCAGTTCTGATTTTTATCTGCCGGAAT
>JBDNHS010000564.1:0-8131 GCA_041688685.1 Kapaibacterium sp. (SeqCode) | reverse complement strand
TAAATCATCTTAGATTTTTCAGAATTAGATTTCTTTTCTTAATCTTGCAACGGGGATTTTGAGTTGTTCACGGTATTTGGCAACTGTTCTACGAGCAACATTATATCCACGTTTTTTGAGATATTTACTTAATTTATCATCACTAAATGGTTTAGTTTTGTTTTCTGTATCTATAATTTCTTTCAGAATTTGTTTGATTACTCTTGTAGATACTTCTTCGCCTTCGTCTGTTGGCAGAGATTCACTAAAATAATATTTCAATTCAAAAGTACCGAAATCAGTTTGTACATATTTACCATTTACAATACGGCACACAGTGGAAATATCTAATCCTGTATCTTCTGCTACATCTTTATAAATTAATGGCTTTAGCGATGAAGGACCAATTGTAAAAAAGTCTTTTTGTAACCCAGCAATAGATGTCATTACCTTTAACATTGTATTTTTTCTTTGTCTAAGGGCTTGAATTAAAAATTTTGCATCTTCGTATTTATTTCTAATCCAATCTCTTGTTTCTTTGTTATATAACTTAAACTTAGCTTCTTTTTTCATATTTTGATATGCTTTGCTAAGCTTAAGAGCTGGCAATCTACCATCATTAACTGTAATAAGAATATCATTGGTTTTATCTTCAATTTCGATACTAAAATCAGGAATAACAGTGTTCATTTCAGATTGATAATCGCCACCGCCAGGTCTTGGGTTAAGTCTCTTAATTTCGTCAATTACATCACGCAGTACATCTTCATTAATTCCATAAGCTTTTACAATTACGGTATAGTGTTTTTTGGAAAAAGCATCATAATGATCTTCTAAAATCTCTTTTGCTAATAATTGAGATGGATTTGGATTAATAACAGAATGTAACTGAGCCAAAAGACACTCTTGAATAGAGCGACTTCCGATTCCTGCAGGTTCCAAATTTTGTATGCATTTTAATACTTTTTCGGCATCTTCAATAGTTATTTCTTTTAGTAGAACTTGCGCCTTAATGTCTAGAGTATAATTTTCAATTTTCTTTATAGAATTAGAATTGATTTTATTCTCTAATCTTTCAATAATTTCTGGTTTAGATTGATAAACGTTAGTTAAAGTTTTTGCACTTTCAGGAGAAAGAGCATATTTTAGAGCTGGATTTTCGTGCATATCACCAAAATCTACTTTTTTAGTTTTTTTAGCTTTTGTTTGTTCATTCGGTTTGTTGAACAAATGGGCAAATTCTTGGTAATATTTATTTCCAATACCTAAGTTAGCTAATGAATTTTGATTTTCATTATTTGTGTTTGTATTTGTAGCAATAATTTCATTTTCATCATTTTCAACATTTTCAACATCAACTACAGTCTCAAAAACAAAATTATCTACTTTTTCATTTCTTTTTTGGTATTCTTTATAATAAACTTCAAAATTAATTTCTTTTATTAAGTCATTTGTTTCTTCAACAATATTGGACAAATCTCTTCTAAGATAACCATCATCATCAATGTTACCAATGATTTGTTGACCAAGGAAAAGTTCTTCTTTCGAAAGATTTAACATAGTTAATTGTTGTGTCAAATCATTTGTTAGACTTGAGTTATCTTTTATTTGGAATGGTTCATTATCATCGTCATCATTGTTATTATAATTTTGCCCGTATTCTTCACCGCCATCCCATAACATTTTATGGAATTCAAAAGGTTCTAATTTATCATCAATTTCTTTATCTTGAAATTTTGATTCATTAGAATTAAAATCATCATAACTTTCAGTTTCATTATAATTTTGTGAAGATTTATTTTCGTTATAATTATCTTCATAATTGTAATTTTCATAACTAGATAAATTTTCTTTACTATCTGTTCTTACTTCTTCAATTTCATTATTATATTTATACTCATCATATTGGTCATCTGAGTCAGAGCTCAATTCACCAACGGTATAATCTTCTGCATCTTCTAACATTGGATTTAATTCAATCTCTTGCCTAACCTGAGATTCCAACTGTAAAACAGGCATTTGAAGTAATTTCAGATACTGTATTTGTTGTGGCGTCAGTGTTTGCCCTAATGCTGTTCTTAATTCTAAACCGAACTTCATAGTCCCCCCTATTTTTAGAAATAAATATCTTATTTATTTTCTTGTTTGGTTAATTCTAATAACTGATCATAAAATTTATTACCGAAGGCTCTTTTGAGAGAACTTTCTAATTCGGTAACAAGCAATATATCTTGGTCTTTCCCTTTTTCTAATGCGGGATTACATTCTTTAATTTTTTCGTAATATAAATATTTGCCACCAAAATCACCAACCCTAATTGGAAATAAGTGGCAAGATAAAGGTTTACGAAAATCACTTTCACCAGTAAAAAAAGCTTTTTCGATTGAGCATTTTGCTACATCATTGTCATAAAATACAAAGACACAATCTTTTTTGTCAATAACAACAGTAGTGAATTCATTTTCATCACCATCAACAGCTCCAATATTATCCAAAATATCAATAGACCTTTGAGAAAGATATTTTTTGGCAGCTGGAATAGACTTATTAATTAATTCTACTTCTTCATTCAGGACAGGCGCACCGTATTCACCTGGGTATGTACAGCAGGCTCCTTTACATTGCTTTAAATCGCATGAAAATTTAGATTTGATTATTTCTTTATCAATTAATATGTTATCTATTTGGTACACTATTTGTTATTTGTATTTTATTAAGTTTTTAAATTTTGTTGTTACAATTTTCAATAATTTTTTCAATAATATTTTCGATAATATTTCAAAATATATAATATTAAATTAAGTATTTTTATTTTGATGTATTTATTTAGTTATTATAAAAAACCGTGCCAACTTTTTTGGCATATTGCATTTTATTATCTCACAATTTAAATGAATTATTTTTAATTTACAAAAGTATTTTTAATTAATTATTATTTTTTATTAGTTTTTAATATTAATACACTCTATTTTGCAAATAAAATAATTTTTCATTAAGTTTTTGATTATTTTGTGTAATAAATTTGACAATATCCTTAGTTTGTGATAAAAAATCACCGCTATAGTTTCATTTAATAATTTTATTATGATAGTTGATTTTACAATTCAGAATTTTCGCTCAATTAAAGACGAAGCCATTTTATCTTTGACAACTTCTAATACTCTTAGTAGTTCGAAGGTTGTAAGTGTTACTGAAGAAACAACTCAAATAATTGAAATTTCAGATGAGAATTTTGATTTATTAAATTCTGCTGTTGTGTATGGTGCCAACGCCTCTGGAAAAAGTAATATAATTTTGGCGATTTTATATCTCAAACAATTTATTATAAATTCTACAGATATAAAATTAGGTCATAATATCCCCTTTTATGAGCCATTTTGTTTAGACACATTTTGTTCGATAGAGCCTACAATATTTGAAATTGAATTTATAATCAATATTAAAAGATATTTATATAAAATTGAATTTAATGGGAAAATTGTAGTTTATGAAAGTTTGATATTAAATGAAAAAAACAAGGAAGTTGTATTATTTGAGCGAAAACTACAAAAAATCACTTTTGACAAGAAACTAAAGGGCAAAAAGGCAAATTTGGTTGAACAATTATTGGAGAATAATTTGTTTTTGACCAAAGGAGCAAATAATAATATTCCAATATTAAAAGAAGTATATTTATATTTTTTGAATAATATTACAGTAGAATTTAATGTTAGTACAGATGATAATTTTCTAAAAAATATTTTAATACAAACTAATATAATTACTTTAAATGAAGAGAATTTGAATATTAACAAAAGTAGAATTGAAAAATTTCTTAAAAGTGCTGATACAGGCATTTCGGAGGTTGATTTCAGAAAAGTTTATGTTAATGATAATATTACAAATAAAGTAAAATTTGAACCAATTCTGTATCACAAATTATTTGAGAACGAAAAGTTTATTGGTAATGTGGAATTTAAGTTAAATCAAGAGTCTAAAGGAACAATTAAGATGTTTGATTTGGCTCTAATGGTATTAGATGTATTAGAAAATGGCAAAATACTTGTAATAGATGAGCTGGACACAAGTTTTCACCCACTTTTAACAGAATATATAATTAACTTATTCAATGATAAAAATTTTAACAAAAATAATTCTCAATTAATTTTTACAACTCATGAGACTTCATTACTAAATTTAATTAATTTTAGAGAGGACCAGATTTGGTTTATGGAGAAAAATAAATTTGGTAATTCAGTTATGTTTTCATTAGCAGAATTTGATTCGAAAGATGTACAAAATGCTATTTCATTACAAAATTGGTATTTAAATGGTAGATTTGGTGGACTCCCCTCTATTGATAAATTAGAATTATACGAAGTGCAATAACTACGCTACTGATTATAGATAGATTAAAATTATACTCTTTTTAAAATATTTTTCATCTTTTAATTTTCTAATAAATATGCCTAAAGAAAGAAAAACTGGTAGATTAATTCGAAAAAGAATTTTTTTGATTTGTGAAGGTGCCAAAACCGAACCAAATTATTTCAAATCATTAATAAATGACTGTAATTTTGTTGGTAAACCAATTGAAATAATCGTAGTGAATACTCTCAAAAACACTCCGAAAGAGTTGGTATTTGAAGTATTCAATAGAAAAGAATTAGGTATAGATGAAACTTGGGTGGTATTTGACAGAGATGGATATACGAAACATAAAGAAACATTTGCTTTGGCTGAAGAACTTAAAGTAAATATAGCTTTTTCGTCAATTTCATTTGAGATATGGATACTTTTACATTTTACATACTTTAAATCTATGTTCAAGGAATCAAATCAAATAATAGAATTTATGAAAAGAAGGAAATTTATTAGTTTCCGAAAAAATGACCCTAACATATATTATAAAATTAAACACCTTACAGAAAAAGCAATCAAAAATGCAGTAAAATTAAGAGATGCTCAATTTTCGAAGCATCCAAGTAAGAAATTTTATGAATTTAATCCAATCACTAATGTTGATATTCTTGTAAAAAACATCTTAAATTTAAAAATTTTATACAAAAAATAACTAAAGCACTTAATCTCGCCAATTATTATTCCAATATTTTATAATAGTTCGAATTTATTAATTAACTACAATCAATGATTTAGGTGATAATCTCGTCCTAAGCATTATTTTGGTTTATACTTATTACTTTTTAGACAATCGATATTCATAAATTTATGTATAATTGCCCTATCTGTAACTCTTTGACTAAATTTATATTCAAACATAAAATTATGAAGAGTTATTATAGAGAGTACAACTTTTGTGGAAATTGTTTCTTTATTTTTGTACCAAATGAATTTCATATATCAAATGAATTGGAGCTTGAAAGATATAATTTACATAATTGGGATTTAATTCAAACTGAAGAAATTGAAGTAAATTCTGGTGAAATGAACAAAAACAATAGATGGGACAATCGAAATCAATTTTTTGATAATATTAGTAAAATTATAATAGATTTAATTCATTCTGAGAATAAAGATAATGATTTGAATGAGTTCAAAAGTTTAGATTTTGGTTGTGGTAAATACCCAAATTTTTCAAAAATATTTGAATTTAATTTTAATAAATCTAAACTCAATCAAAATAGAATTAAAACATCTAATTACGACAATTATTATAGTAAAAATGAAAAATTGTTATTGAACACAGGGTATGATTTAATAACATCATTTGAGGTTTTGGAACATTTACGAAACCCCTTGAACGAGCTCACAATTATTAAAGATTTGCTGGAAGATAATGGTGTTTTGGTGATAGAAACTCAATTATTAGATAATATTACAAATGATTTTACAGGATTGTTTGATTTTGAATTATTAGCAAATAATTTTGGAAATTGGTGGTATAAAAATGATATTACACATATTAACTTTTATTCACGGAAAACATTTGAAATTTTAGCAGTTAAATTAAATCTGAAATTAATAATGGTGGAAGAAAATAAAATGAACAATAACTTATTAATTAACAACATAATATTTTTTAAGAATACTTTATAAAATAAAGTTTAACCCAAAAAAGATACATTTATATATTTTTATTGTGTTTGTTGGCAACAAACACAATAACATAACTTCAAAAATGAAATTCAATTCAATATCAAAATATTTTTTATTAATCATAATTGCTTTTAGCTTCTGTAATTTATTTTTTGGTACAAAATTATTAAGTAAAAATATAGCGAATAATAATTCTTTAAATACTTTAAATACTTTAGATGAAGAAACAGCAAACCTTTCGGGCTTGGTAATCGGTATTTCTGACAAAGAAACTTTGATTGGCGCCACGGTGAAAATTAAAGATGAAAAGTTGGGAGCATACACTAATAAGAGTGGCTTTTTCTCAATCAAAAAGATACCAGTAGGCAAACAAGTAATTATTATTACAAGTGTTGGTTATGAAACTTTGGAGAAAGAAGTAAATTTTGAAAAAGGAGAATCTAAAAGATTAGATTTTCTTCTAACAACATCAAAAAATGTAAAATCAGATGAAGTTTCAGTTTATGCAAATAAATATGAAGACAAAAGACAAATAACTATTAGTAAAGTAAATATCCCTATTGAGCAGCTGAAAGAAATTAGAATCGGCGGAGAAAGTGATATATTTAGGTCATTACAATTATTACCTGGTATATTAACTTCATCACAAATTTCATCAGGATTATATGTTAGAGGTGGTTCTCCAGACCAAAATTTAATTTTATTAGATGGCTCAACTGTTTACAATCCTTCACATTTATTTGGGTTTATTTCAACATTTAATTCAGAAGCAATCAAAGATGTAGAATTAATCAAAGGTGGTTTCCCTGCTGAATATGGTGGTAGAATGTCTTCAGTATTGACAATTACTCAAAAAGATGGGAATAGAGAAAAGTTTGGTGGAAATTTAGGGGTTGGGTTTTTATCTTCCAAAATTTCTTTGGAAGGTCCATTACCCACCGGAAGTGGCTCTTGGTTTTTGGGTGGACGAAGATCATATTTTGACTTATTAAAAAGTTTTGTAACAGAAGACCCTGTTAATCCATTACCTGATTATAATTTTTATGATGTAAATGCAAAAGTTACTCAAGATTTGGGCAAAAACGACAAACTTTTTCTAAGTGGTTTTTTAAGTTCTGACGCTCTTCAGTTTGGTAGTTTTGGCATTAATGTAAATTTAGGGATATCTAATCAATTAGGTGCAATAAAATGGCAACACATTGGAGATGATTACTTTTCGACTGTAATCTTAAGTATGAGTAAATATATCAATAATTTTAATGGTGATAATTCTGGATATAAATTTCTGATTGAAAACTCAATTCAAGATTATTCTCTTAAAGTAAATTTAGAATGGTATAACTCAGATGAACTAACAATAAAATATGGATTTGAAGTAAATAGATACTTTTTTGATTATCTTTCGAATTTCACTGGAGAAACTGATTCAACTCAACAAGGTTCTGGTAATGGCTTTACCAATTTTGGCATAAAAGATAATAATTATGCTTTATTTAGCCAAACAAATTATCAAGTTGATGGCAATACTTCACTACAATTAGGATTACGAGGAACATATTTTGAATTATCAGACAAATATAGAATTGACCCAAGATTTGCATTCAAACATCAGATAAATGATGATATAGCTTTGAAAGGCTCATGGGGAATTTTTCATCAAAATTTAAAGTTGGCAACTCAACCGGATTTTTCATTTTTTGACACTTGGCTTGGGACAGATTCTTCGTTGAACATTAGCCGTTCAATTCATTACATAATGAGTTTGGAGACAAAACCAATTGATGGATATGATCTAAATTTTGATGTGTACTACAAAACATTAGATTTTATTAATGAGTTAAATAGATTTGCTTTAGAAATAAGAAATGGACGTGATGCACTTTATGAAGGTAATGGAGTGGCTTACGGTGCAGAAATTTTTATTCAAAAAAGAGTTGGCGACTTCACTGGTTGGGCTGGTTATGGATATGGATTTGTGTTTGGTCAGTTTGATAGTGTCAATAATGGTGCAGAGTTTAGACCTAAGTATGATAGAAGGCATGATGGTAAGTTAGTTGGACAATATAAATACAATGATGATTGGGAGTTTGGTGCCAATTTTACTTTTCAATCGGGT
>JBDNHS010000563.1:0-4379 GCA_041688685.1 Kapaibacterium sp. (SeqCode) | reverse complement strand
TATGATCCAGACTTAAATAGATTGGACTATGATTTTATCCAAAAAGTCGTATTAGAAGTTAAAGACTTAATGATACAGAAAATTTTTATATTTTTTAATCATAATAAAACTATTAAGAAAATTTTATTGATAGCCACACATGACGATAAAGAAACCACCCATTCGAAATTATTTATTGACACATATGATGAAAAGAAGGATATAATTGTCCCAGCCAAGTTATTATTTTATGATGACGGTGCATTACACAAAAAATATTATTATATTGATGGGAAAAAGTCAGATCCATACAATAACAACCTTTACAACATACCAACTGTATCAGAATTTTATCCTAATGGCATAATTAAATGTGAAATTTTTTATATAAATGATATTGGATATGTAATGACTTTTATATTTGGAATTATAATTATAAATTTTTTATATATAACAAAAATTAATGTTATATATAAAAATTTAATATTATATAATTCTAGAGATAGGTTAAATTATGTATAATGGACGGATAATTTTGAACAATTATTCAAAAGGTTCATTTGGCAATATTTTTACGGATTCACAGTCAAACATTTATAAAGTAACAACATTTAGCGAAAATGGATTATTGACGGCATCCAATATTAATGAAATTATATTTTTTAATAAATTAAAAGTAATTAAAAAAATATATTCGAACGAACAAAATGAAAAATTAAAAACAACCAATATAAAACCCGATAATATAAAATCAGACGATATAAAATTAGATGATATAAAATTAGATGATATAAAATTAGATGATATAAAACCCAATGATATACAACTTGATACTATACAACTTGATACTATACAACTTGATACTATGCATCCAGACGATATAAAATTAGACGATATAAAATTAGATGATATTAAACCAGATGATATAAAATTAGATGATATTAAACCAGATAATATTAAACCCGATACTATAGAACTTGATACTATACAACTTGATACTATAATATCATATGATAAATATAGTTTTGAGTCATTAATAGATGAAAATATATTTATGCAATCACAAACAACAAAATATTATAATTGTGAAAATATTCAAAATAAATTTATATTTGAAGATGCTGTGATAGCTACTAAATATAGTACTTATTTATCTAAACGCATTGATAAATATTTAATAGTTAGTACATTACCCAAATATCAATTTACTTTATTAAAATTTATTGATAAATATCAGGTATATGTAATTAATAATTTTGAGTCAATTGTAAAAAAATTATTAAAAAGTTTAGCCCTTTTACACCATAATGGATTTTTACACGGTGATTTAAAATCAGCGAATATATTAATAAATGATTCTGATAATATATCTTTGACTGATTTTGGAGCAGTAAAAATAATTAATTTTGATAAATATCATTTATCATGTACAATTACATCAAGGTGTCCAGAAGATTTGGATTATGAAAATTTTGGCACGGAGTTATATTCAAATAGTAATTATAAATCGGACATATGGAGCTTAGGTTTAATATTTGCAGAAATGATATTGGGATATAATCCAATATTAAAATTATATCAACAAATTGAAAAAACTGGTGTCAGTACAAGAATATTAGAAAGTAAATTAGTTGAATATTATAAAACACTGAACTATATTGATATATTAGAGTTAGCAAAAAAAAATCCTATAAAAAATCATTATAGTGATAAGTTATATGAACAAATAGATGTAATAATCCAAATGCTTCAAATAGACCCTAAAAATAGATTATCATCAATTGAGGAAGTTTATGAAAAATTATTTGGTGAAAAAGTAGGATATAATTTTCAAATTATGTATTCTTATGATTATGAAAAATTTAATACAAAAAATAAATTTAATATTTTATTTGATATAAGAAAACATTATAAAACTATGTTGGTCGCTTGCAAAAAATTAAGTATATTATTTACTTGTCCATTAATAATTGATATATTAGACAGATTATTTATTAAATTATTAGATAAAAAAATAAATAAACCAATCGAATTACAAATTTTAGATTTAAACTTAATTTTTGCTGCAGTCATCGTGTTAGCGGGTGGAATAACAAATCAAATACAACCTTGTTATAAAGATATTTTAATAGTATTTAATATTTTAAATAATGATGTTAATATTGGTATTTTAAATAATAATTTATTAAAAATATTAGAATTAATGAACTATGATATAATTCGCCCATTTAATATATTTTATTGTACAGGAATATTGGGATATAATAAATGTCATTGTGTAAAATTGAAAGAATACAATAATCAAGCTTGTATAATACATACTAAAGAAGAAAATAATATATTATTATCAGTATTGAATGACATCATTGATAATAATATTATTGGAGTATCCCCAGAATATTATTATGAAAAAATGAAACAAAAAGATATTACGAAAAATAAATTATAACTATAAAAACTTATAAATGTCGTATAGAGATAAGAAGCAATTAGGTGTAATAACTGAATTATGTCATTTAAGAAATATTAAATTTACTGGGATAGATCCTTTGGATATAATAAAATTTGACATAAGAAAAAAACCAGCACATTGTTATGATATAGAAGACATGGCAAAATTTAAAAACTTGGAAAAAATTTATATGTTAACTGATGAACAAGATTTTGTGTTGGATCTTATTGAAAATATACACTTGTTTCAAAATTTATACAGATTATCCGTTAAAATTAAAATTGATGAACCACCATATTTTATTGAAATTGTTGATAGTAATTGTCACGATATTTCAAATGTATTGTTAATTAAAAAATTAGAATCTTGTTATTTGAACCATAAAGAAGAAAAAGATGAAAGTATAAATTGCGTAAATTGCTTTTCAATGAATTCTCTTAAAAATACTGTTTCTGCTAATTGTGTTATTCAAAATTTTACCAATGATTATCTACTTAATTCAATGTCTACAGAAATAAAAAAATTAATTATAGTTGTAGTAGATTCTACAAAATTAGAATTAACAAACCTACCATATTTTCTTCAAAAAATAACAATTGTTTATAAAAAAATGCAAACACGTGACGAATTTTATGCAGAACATAAATCAAAAATAATCCAAGATTATGATGTTTCTCGACTTGAATTATCAAAAAGACATTTAAATATTGATGATGATTTTTAAAATTAATTATTTTATTTATAGTTTATTGGTATAACCGACATTAAATATGAAATTATTTAATAATCTTTTTTACAGAATCCATTTTTTTTCATGAAAATATGGTGAGACAGTACACTTAAAAAAATTTTATTAAAATCATTTAAATTATTTGATATTTTTCTAATTTTGTATATTGAATTTTCTATTGTATCATAAATTTTCATAATATGGCTAAACAATTTTGAAATTTTAATGACAGGTTTGCCAGAAATTAAAAGAAAACTCATTGATTTAAAAATCAGATAAATTTCCGTAATAAATATATAGTCCTCAATATTATTTTTAAATTTTATATATTCTTGTAATTTAGTTATATCAATATTATTTGTTCTTTTGTTATTTGATAAATTATTTGCAAAACCCCAATCTATTGTTAAACTTGACAAATTTGATAAATCGTCGTTAGATTCAAAAATTATACTGTACAAAGTATAAGAATCATATTTATCAAATTTGTCAAATATTTTTTTACTCATACTTGTTAACCTACTTAAAATTAATAATATTTCGTCAAATATTTCTTTATAAAAAGAAATTATTTTTGTTATAAAAATTGTTATAAATTCACTATATTTTTTTATTAATAGAATATTATTATCATAATTCGAATTAAGTTCTATTAAAAGTAAAAAAATATTTGTCAACAAAATAATTGTATCATTGTAATCTTTCTTATTTAATAATTCTAATATTTGATTATAGTCATTTGTCATTAGATTATTTAACATATCGCTATCAATTTGCAAATCGTTAAACGAATAGTACAAAATATTTTTTAAAAAAGGAAAATAATAATAACCTAATTGATATTTATATTTTTTATATATTATTATATCATTTGTGTAAGCATCTGATATATTTATATTTATTTTCTGTTCATCAAAATTATATTCTAATGCAAAATTTTTTAAGTAATTATCCGAATGATTAAACCATTTAAATTTATCTCCAGATATTATTTCACAATTTTTTAATTTACTCAAATGATAAAAAATATATACTAGTAAATGGTCATCTTGTTCTCTTATATCTTCTTTATTATAAACAACTGGTATAATAATTGATTTATTATCATTTATAAATGTTGATTTAATATCGGAATCGATGTTTGTTTTTCCCGACAGCATTATTATACAGTTAAAAGAAGTTAAATAATTTGTTATTATTTGCTCAATAAGATATATT
>JBDNHS010000562.1:0-2380 GCA_041688685.1 Kapaibacterium sp. (SeqCode) | reverse complement strand
GGCTTATGATACTATTCATTCTGCTGTGAGCAAAAACAAAGATGTAGTTATCATTGATACCGCTGGGCGTTTACACAATAAAGCTAACCTTATGCAAGAATTAGAAAAAATGAGCAGAGTTATGAAGAAAGTCAAAGAAACTGCTCCTGATGATGTGTATTTAGTTTTGGACGCTACAACTGGACAAAATGCTATCCAACAAGCCAAAGAATTTATGAAAGTAGCTAAAATTACAGGAATAATTCTTACTAAATTAGACGGTACCGCCAAAGGTGGAGTTGTTATTCCAATTGCTGACGAATTACAAATTCCTGTTAGATATATCGAAGTTGGTGAGCAAATTGGTGACTTACAAGTTTTTGACCCAACATTCTTTGTGGAGGCACTTTTTGGTAATGACATCGACGGCAGCGAAACAAATATTGATAATTTGGGGTAGGTGAGAACTAAAGGATATTGAACATTTTAAATTCCGAATATAAAAATATATAAACCTAAAAAATAAAAAAAAAGAATATGTTTCCTACTATAAATGAACAAATGGATATAATTCGCAGTTATACTGTGGATTTATTGCCAGAAGAAGAATTAATAAAAAAATTAGAAAATTCAATAAAGAAAAATAAACCTCTAAGAATAAAATTGGGGGCTGACCCATCTCGTCCAGACTTACATATCGGACACGCTGTGGTATTAAATAAATTGCGTCAATTTCAAGATTTGGGGCATACAGCAATATTAATTATCGGTGACTTTACTGCTATGATTGGCGACCCATCTGGTAAATCTAAGACACGACCTCAATTAACGATCGAAGATACAAAAATCAACGGACAGTCTTATCTTGAACAAGCGGGATTGGTATTACGTTCAGATAGATTAGAAGTGTTATATAACAGCGACTGGTTGGGCAAAATGACATTCAACGATGTAATTGCACTAACTTCCAAATATACAGTTGCACAGTTGCTCGAAAGGGACGATTTTAGCAAAAGATTTAAGTCTTCCACACCAATAAGTGTTCACGAACTACTTTATCCATTGGCACAAGCTATGGATTCGGCAGTTATAGAATCTGACGTAGAATTGGGTGGCACAGACCAAAAATTTAATTTATTGGTTGGTAGAGAAATTCAAAGGGCGTACGGAAAAGAGCCTCAATGTATTTTGACTATGCCAATACTCGAAGGAACCGATGGCGTTGAGAAAATGAGTAAGTCTTTGGATAATTATATTGCTTTAACAGACTCTCCAAAAGATATTTTTGGGAAAGTTATGTCAATTCCAGATAATTTGATTACAAAATACCTAAAATACGCAGCTTTTGAAAAATTAGAAATTGTGAATGAAATAGAGATTAAATATAATAACGGAGAGCTTCATCCAAGAGATTTGAAAGTAACTACGGCAATCAAAATCGTTGATAAATATCACGAAATAGGTTCTGGACAAGCAGCTTTTGATGAATTTGAGCGAATATTCAAAAATAAAGAATTGCCTGATATAATTGAAGAAATAGAGATTGAATCGCCAAGTTCTAATACAGTTACTGAAATTATGGTACTAAGCAATCTTGCACCATCTAAAAAAGAAGCAAAAAGACTAATTGAACAAGGTGGAGTACTGATTAATGGTGAGAAAGTAATTGAATTAGGAGCTACAATTGATATTACAGAATTTACTTTATTCAAAGTAGGTAAACGCAAGTTTTTGAGAGTAAAAGCGAAGTAAAAGAAAAAATTTTAAAGTAAATGGCAATCAATTTGTACAAGAGCCATAAATTAAGTATTTATGGCTCTTTTTTTGTTTTATGTAATTGGTAATTTGTCAGTAAAATAATTGGGAACTCCAATAAACTGAATTTCACTATCTGTGATAAGTGCGTTCTCCAAATCTTTGATAATTTGTTCTTTATTTAATTCTTGACCAATAAAAACTAATTCTACTTTCCTATCTCCAAAATTATCATCCCATAATTCTTCAATGTTTTTTTTATTTTCTTGATAACTTTCATATTGCAATCTTTCATTTAAAGGCATCGAAGCCCACCAAAAGCCAACATTTTCAATTACCCTAGAACTTCCGACTTGATTATAAACAATTGCTTCATTTGGTCTTGATGCTAACCAAATAAATCCTTTTGCTCTTAATAACCCAATGGGGTATTTTTTGTTTAAAAAATTAAAAAACTTTTCAGGATGAAATGGTTTTTTAGTTTTAAATAAAAAAGAAGTAATTCCATATTCTATTGTTTCTGGAATATGTTCTTTATTTAATTCTTCAATCCAAGCATCTGTATTAATCAATTCTTCAAAATTAAATAGTTTGGTATTTACTAATTTTTTAAGTTCAATTTGACTTTTTATTGTTTCTATAATTT
>JBDNHS010000561.1:0-3003 GCA_041688685.1 Kapaibacterium sp. (SeqCode) | reverse complement strand
TATTCTCAATTGAGATAGTTCTGTGTTTCTCTGGCTTTTGTATCAAGGATATTAGCTCAACATCAATTAATAACTTAAAATCATTATAGTATTCTTCAGCAATTTTACTATCATCAACTATCAAAACAAATTTTTGGTCGTCATTAATATTAAATAAATATGACAAAATAATTGATTTTAACGAACCTTTGATTCCTTTGATGCTAAGATTTTTACCACTAATAAATTTTTGATTTATTTCATCAAATAACTTATTTTTAAATATATCTTGCTTAATTATATTATTTTTATTTTTCAATTTCTTTTATTTTAAATTTTATCTTGATTTAGACGTTAATTTATATTAATAATTACAAAAAACATTTACACAAAATAAACACTTGTAAATAATTAATTTATTATCAAATATTTTTTTTAATTAATTTTAAAAACAAAAATTATTAAATTTTACTGATGACACAATACAATTTTGGTTTTATAGGTGAATTTTGGATATTAATATTGCTAATTATAGCTACAACTTTATTTAGTTACTTTATTTACAAAAAAACAAACCCTGATTTAAGTCGTTTTTTCAAATTCACTTTAATTGGAATTAGAAGTGTGGCGTTAGCTTTAATTCTATTAATATTATTTGAACCAATAATAACTACATTACAGAATCAAACCAAAAAACCAAAAATAGCTATAATTTATGATAATACAGAATCAATGTCTGTAAACACCAAAAGATTTGATAAAATTGCTATATATAAAAAAGTGATTGAAAATTTAGATTTAGGTGAGATAGATAAAGATGAATTTTTATTAGATGATGAGTTGCTAAAAATTTCTGATTTTGAGTTTGATAGCCTGAAATTTAAAGGTAAAAATACTAACTTTAATTTACCACTAAAATATGTCAATGACAATTTGGATTATGAAAACTATTCTTCTGTGCTAATTTTAACAGATGGAGTTCATAATAATGGCGTAAATCCAATGGTCAAAGCAAGAGAATTAGCCAGACCTATATTCACAATAGGAATTGGAGATACCAATCAATATAAAGACATTAAATTAGTAAATTTAATTACAAATAAAATTGGATATTTGGATAATTTAATTCCTGTAATTGCAAAATTTGAAGCCTTTGGGTTTAAAAATGAAGAAATCAAAATTACACTTTTGGAAAATAATAAAATTATAAATGAAAAATTATTAACACTTGACCCAAATAAAAATTATTATGAAGAGTTTTTTGATTACATACCAAAAAGCGAAGGAAAAAATAAACTTACAGTTAAAATCTCTGAATTAAAAGATGAAGAATTTTCTAATAATAATTCAAAAGATGAATATATAGATATTAACAAAAGCAAAAAGAAAATAATGATAATATCTGGGTCAGCTAATCCAGACATTTCTTTCGTCAAATCAGAATTTAATAAGGTAAAAAATTTAGAAATCACAGAGTTTATACAAAGAAACAAAGGTGAATTCTATAAAACACCAAATGCCACAGATTTCAAAGAATCTGAATTAATTATATTAATAGGTTATCCAAACAATTTTTCGCCAGATGCAATTACAAAAAATATTAAAACTGAATTAGATAATGGCAAGTCTTTAATTTTTATTCCATCACGTGACCTTAATTATGATAAAGCTAAAATTCTTAAAGATTATTTGGGTATAAATGTTATTAGCAATAGTGGATTTGAATCAGTTGTCGAACCAATTGTAATCGAAAAAAGTGCTTCAAACTCAATTTTAAAATTAAACGAAGCTAATAATACTGACTTGTGGAATAATTTACCCCCATTATTTAGAACACAACTATTCTTTAATACACTTCCTACAGCTTCACCAATAATGAAATTTAAAATACTTGGTAATGTTTTTGAAGAACCATTATTATTAACTAATGAATTCAACAAAACAAAATCTTTAGTGTTTCTTGGTTATGGTATTTATAAATGGAAATTAGGAGCTTATTCTAACGACTTAAAAAGTGGTGATGAAAATCCAGGTGATTTATTTTCTGCACTTTTTTCAAATTCTTTAAAATGGCTAAGTATTGAAAAAAATGATAAAAGATTTGTTTTAAATACTTCCAAGTATATTTATAGTTTGGGTGAAAACATTGAAATCAATGCTCAACTTTATGATAAATTATACAATCCATTAAATTCTGGTAAAATTTTAGTTGATATCATTAATAAAAAAACAAATAAAAGTATTTCTTCTTTATACCTAAAAAATATTGGTAACGGTAAATATTATGGTACAATAAACAAACTGCAATTAGGTGAATATGATGTAAATGCAAAAGCATTATTAGAAAACGACTTAGTTTATGAAAAAGATAATACAAAGTTTCAAATAGTTACCAATACTAATGAAATTACAAATATATTATTAAATAATATATTACTCAAAGACTTATCTAATGCTACTTCTGGTAAATACTATAATTGGGATAATACCAAAGAACTAAAAGAGGATATTCTAAAAAATGATTTTCACTTTGAAAAACCTTATAGTTCTAAAAATGAAATCTTAGTTTGGAACTACCCCTACCTATTAGGACTGATAATCCTTTTATTTTCAGTTGAGTTGTTCTTGAGAAAAAGATTAGGACTGTTGTAAATAAAGTTAGAAAATTAAATTCAAATAAAATAATAATAAAATAATAGTATTAAAATGAAAGATATAGAAATAGTAACAATCGACTTCTGGAATACACTTTACGACTCAAGCGGTGGACCAGAAAGAAATAAAAGCAGGCAATTAGCAATCGTAAATGAAATTGATAAATATGAGTTGTTTTTACCTGCTGACAGAATTAATGAAGCTATAGAAGCAAGTTGGAAAAATTTTGAATACTTTTGGAAAGAACATCAAATCACTCCAAGTGCTACACAAACAGTGGAATTTATTTGGAATTATTTAAAATTACCAACCGATAATGACGCTATACAAAATATATCTGATGTTTTTGCAAATGGAATATTAATAAAT
>JBDNHS010000560.1:0-4520 GCA_041688685.1 Kapaibacterium sp. (SeqCode) | reverse complement strand
TATGTGCAAATTATGCACTTTGTATTAATTCTGAAATTGATTATTCATTGGTAGAACATAAATCTAGCTATTTGATTATATCAAGTGGATTAATTGAAAAAGTTTTCAAAGAACCCGTTAATAAAATTTCTTCATTCAAAGGTATCGAGTTAGTAGGATTAGAATACGAATCTCCTTTTGCTTTTAATACTCAAATGACAGACAAGACTTATCGGATTTTAGCTGATAGTTATGTTACAGAAACAGATGGTACAGGGATTGTTCATATTGCTCCTTCATATGGACAGGATGACCATCGAGTATGTCTTTCCAATGGCTTAATCACTAAAGAAAGCAAGTTATTTCAACCATTGGATGCAAATGGATTTGTCACGTCAGATATTCCAGAATTAAAAGGAATGTTTTACAAAAATTATAAAGATAAGACCAAGCAAGATTTAAATACTAAAATCGTTATAATGCTAAAAGAAAAAGGATTTTATTACGAGAAGAGACAGATAACACATAATTATCCGTTTTGCTGGCGCTCCGATACTCCTCTAATTTATCGTTCAGTTTCTAGTTGGTTTGTTAAAGTTGAAGATATGCAAGATAGAATGGTAGAACTTAATAAACAAATTAATTGGGTGCCTGCTCATGTAGGTGAATCGCGATTTGGTAACTGGTTGTCAAATGCTAGGGATTGGGGAATTTCTCGTAGTCGATTTTGGGGAACACCTATTCCAATTTGGAAATCTATAGATGGGGATGTTATTTGCATTGGGTCTTCTTATGAATTAGAAGAATTAGCCGGTTTAGAACCCGGTTCTATTAAGGATCTTCATAGACATTTTATTGATGATATTGTTATTGTCAAAGATGGCAAAGAATATAAGCGAGTAAATGATACATTAGATTGTTGGTTTGAATCAGGTTCTATGCCATATGCATCTTTAGCTCGTGTTGGTATTGTAGAATTAATAAGAAATTCTGATTCAGGACTAGAGACAATTGATGACAGACCATGTATTAAAACAAGAGATGGGAATACCCATTGGATTTTACCTGCTGATTTTATTGCTGAAGGATTAGACCAAACTAGAGGATGGTTTTATACGCTGTTAGTTCTTTCTACCAGTTTATTTGATATAATTCCTTTTAAAAATGTAATTGTAAATGGATTAGTTTTGGCAGAAGATGGTAAAAAAATGTCAAAACGTCTTAAAAATTATCCGGACCCAATGGAAGTTGTTAAGGAATATGGTTCGGATTGTTTACGATTATATTTGTTAGGTTCTCCAGTAGTTAAAGCAGAACCACTAAAATTTTTAAAATCAGGAGTTCATAATATGATGAAAGACATTATTATTCCATACAAGAATACTGTGGTCTTTTTCAAGGAATATTTAAACTTGTATATGAAAGAAAATAATTCAAATCCTATTTTTGATTTGACTCCAGGAAACTTAACAAATCCTATTAATGTATGGATAATCCAACAATATAGGGTATTAAGAACGGATTATTATAATTCAATGAGGAATTATGATCTAAAAACAGGAGTTATGGTTTTAAGTAAACTTGTCAATGTACTTAATAATGGATATATTAAATTAGGTCGTAATTTACTAAAGGGAAGAGAGGGTAAATCTTCATGGTCCGAGTCATTGAGTACAATGTATTATATTATTAAATATTTTATTTCTGATTTCAAAGCTTTAATTCCATACTTTTGCGAAATTCAATATTTGGATTTGAAACAGGTTTTAGAACAAAATAATATTTTAGACGAGTTCTTTAATTGTCAAAGTATTCATCTAAATGACAAATTGACAGAACTGAGCTATATGCCAGTCTTAGAAGAACAATCCAAATTAGCTACTGATTTTGATATTGTTTATAACATAATTACGAATATTTATCAGTTAAGAGGTTCAATCAATACGAGTATGAAAAAGCCATTGCGTTCAGTAAGTATTGTATTAGATGATACTTTTGATTCCATCTATTCAACAAGATATGCAGAGTATTTATCATTTGTTTCTGATGAATGTAATGTATTGGATATCAAATTATTAAATCATTCAGTACTTGATGTTAAAAAGACTATTATTCCTAATAAGGGTCCAATTTTCAAAAAACACGGTAAAATAGTATCATCAGTATATGATACACTATCTACAATGGATAGCAAAGAATTAGACTTAATTTTAAAAGTGGGAAATTATCAAAACTTTGAATTTGACCCAAGTCTCTTTACAATTAAGTATGAGATCAATGTAAAAGATTCAATGGATAAAACTACTGATTACATTTTTAAGGAATTTACTTATGGGTCTAATAATATTACAATCTTGGCAGATAAATATTACGATGAGTATATCGATAAATTATACTTTTACAGATTGGTAGCGACCAGAGTACAACGAGCAAGAAAACACGCAGGATTGCATCCTTGGGACGTAATTAAAAGTTATTACTCGGGCGAACCTAAATATGAATTAAATGACGAGGATGGAACTGCACAACAAGTAATTAAATCAATAACAAAGTACAACTTGTTTAAATATGATGGACAATCAACTTTCTTTCAATATTTGTTTGAAGAAGTTGGATTAACCATTTATTTGGAAAGAGAATGATTTTTATAAAAAGTTTAATTATATTTAAAAATATAGATATATTTATAATTAGATATTATGGAAACAACTAAA
Organism: Kapaibacterium sp. (SeqCode); assembly: GCA_041688685.1. Lineage (GTDB taxonomy): Bacteria > Bacteroidota > Ignavibacteria > Kapaibacteriales > UBA2268 > JBDNHS01. Next base: position 1,827 of record JBDNHS010000560.1, on the reverse strand, counting down.
TTAAATACTATATTAGCAAATTCAACGACTTTATGTAGAGATTTGACAAATATTGATATTGGAATTATTGCATCCGCTATGGTCAGAGTTTGGAAAGAGTCTAATTCAAATATTAACAATACTCCTAGTTCAAATCAAGTAGTGAATCCAGTAGTGAATCAAGTAGTAAATCAAGTAGTAAATCAAGTAGTAAATCAAGTAGTAAATTTAGAAACAAGAAAAAATCAATATATTAAAATATTTATAAATATATTTAGTAGTATTAAAGGACTTGGTGATTTTGATAACATGTTTAATTTAATAACAGGATTAACAGATAATTTTAATTATTTTAATAATTTGCCTATTGAAGAAATATGTTTAAATAATATTGGTGATTTTAATAATTTGAATAAAAATATGTTATCTAGTATTTTTAATATAAAAATATCATCATTTAACAAAAAATTATATGACGAGACATATATATTTTTTAAGAATTATTTAGATAATGATGAGCAAGAAAAATTCTTAAATACAAACCTTTACGTCATTTTTTTAAACGAAAATTTAAAAAAAAATATATTATCAAAATCAGAATTAGCTTCTGTATTTGTAGGCATAACAACCTTTCTCAAACTTGTAGAAAATAATACAAATATCAATAGGGAGAAAATTATAGAAAATTTGAGTATGGGGTATAATATATCAAATTTAGATAATTTACAATTTTTGAATAAAATTTTTTTCAAAATTTCTAATAATCAAATTGTAAATGTTGAAAGCGAAGTCATTAATTATAAGTTAGTTTTTGAAGTTATTAATTGGTGTATATAATAATTTATTTTTTTATATAAATTATGTTCTGTTAGATTATGAATTATAAATTTTTGTATAAAGTATTAATTTTTAATAGCTGAAAATTAAATCTATTTTTATTCCTTGTAATAGGATTTTTTTATAAATTATTAATATAATAATAAAGTATGACTAAACATAAATTAACTGATACTATAGGTACATGTTCTCTGACTGAAATATCTCGCGCAAATTTAAATAGTTTTTTTAATTCCTCAAGTTCTGAACCAAAATCTAGTTCTTCAAGTTCTTCAAGTTCTTCAAGTTCATCAAAACATAAATCGCGTAAACACAAGTCGTCAACCAAATCTAAAAAAGGCAAATCAAAATGTATTAGTTCGACATATACAACTACAAATAGTTCATCTGGTTCTAAATCAGGTTCTAAATCAAGTTCATGTCCTACAACCACATCATCTGGTTCATGTCCTACAACCACATCATCTGGTTCTTGTTTTACAACCTCATCATCTGGTTCTTGTCCTTCAACCTCATCATCGAGTTTTTGTCCCACTGGATTTTCGTCATCTACTTGTTCGAAATCCAATTCATGTTCAAATTCCAGCAAGTCTTGTAGCCCGTGCAAAGTAAAATGTCCTAGTTACGCATTAAAATGTAATACTTATAAAAGTATAAATGGAACAATATTAATCCCTGGTCCACAAGGTCCATCATCTAGCAGTTTAGCAAATTTTTCGGGTATAACAAATCTAAATATTGCAAGTGAAAGTTTAACAATAAATTTCTCTACAATTAGTTCACAAATAAATATTATACCTAATTCAGTAAATAGAATATTAACTTTTAATTTATCAGGAAAATATTTATTTCAATATAATGTAGGAGTAAATAATTATTCTGATATCATCCAATTTACGGGAACAGTGGGTGGAGTTCCTAATACTAGTTTTGGTACCCAAACTTTAAATACTTCCGGTTTCTCTGGTTGTTCGGTCATACAAGATTTAATAGCAGGTGATTTTGTTTCAT
>JBDNHS010000559.1:0-4125 GCA_041688685.1 Kapaibacterium sp. (SeqCode) | reverse complement strand
TTTGGGCTTCACTTTTGGCATTGACTGCTGTAACTGTTGCTGTGGCAGGAATAAACTTAGGGTCATATACTTTATTTGTTGCTTTATTAGTTGCAGCTGTCAAATCTATGATTGTAATTAATGTTTTTATGCACATCAAATATGACAGTATGTTATTCAAAGGTATTGTCGCTGCTTGTGGGTTGATTGTGCTTATTATCTTTGTATTACTGGGTGTAGATGTTTTTACAACTGTAAGATAAGGTAATAATTAATTCACTAATACTTTAAAGTTTATTTATTAAAACTGAAAAATTAAGGTTCATTTTATGTTTTATTTCAAAGGTGTTACAGAATACGCAGATAAAGTAGATGGTACTTTATTGTATATTATTTTGATATCTATAGTTTTGTTACTTGGAGTAACATTTGTGATGTTATATTTTGTTTGGAGATATAGCAGAAAGAAAAACCCTGTTGCCACTCAAATTCATGGTAATACTACTATCGAAGTTGTTTGGACTGTTATTCCAACTTTATTAGTTATAACAATGTTCTTTGCTGGATATACTGACTTTAAAAATTTAAGAAATACACAAACTCAAGATATAGAAATACAAGTAACTGCTAGAATGTGGGGTTGGAAATTCAATTATCCTAATGGTACAGAAACCGATACAGTTTATATTCCAGTTAACAAAACAGTTAAATTTAAAATAACTTCAGTTGATGTATTACACAGTTTTTATATGCCTGCATTTAGAATGAAAGAAGACGCAGTGCCCAAAAGACAAGGATTTATTTTTGCTACTCCTGTTAAAACTGGTGTTTATGATATAGCTTGTGCTGAATATTGTGGTATGAATCACTGGAATATGTACACAAAAGTTTATGTTATGGAACAAGATGAGTTTGACAAATGGTATAAAGCAAAAGGTCAAACTTTAAGCTCAAATTAAAAAAATTATAAAAGAATTTTGGTAGAATATATTGGAAAATGAAAATAATATAAATTACGAAAAAAGTAATTTAAATAAACCAAAAAACTCTTTTAAAGAAAAAATATTAGTTCTCTTAGAATTAGGAAAAATTAGGATTACGACTGCTGTGAGTTTTACAGCATTATTGGGATATGTTCTTGCAAAAGGCAATTTAGATTTAACATCTATTAACGTTTTTATTGGAACATTTCTTCTATCATTAGGTTCATCTGCATTTAATCAAATACAGGAAGAAAAATATGATAAAATAATGCAAAGAACTAAACTAAGACCGCTCCCATCAAAAAAAATTGATAAGTATTCTGCAATTGCTTTTGCTGTCATATTTAGTTGTTTAGGAATGTTTGTTTTAGTTGAGTTTGTGGGTATGTTGCCTTTTATATTTGGATTTATAACATTAATATTTTACAATGTTATTTATACTCCAATGAAAAGAGTAAGCAGTTTTGCCGTTATCCCTGGGTCAATAGTAGGGGCTTTGCCTCCACTAATTGGTTGGACTGCATTTAATTCAAATTTTTTAGACCCATTGATAGTAAGTTTTTGTTTTTTTATTTTCGTTTGGCAAATTCCACATTTTTGGATTTTGTTATTGATTTATAAAGACGACTATAAATTAGCAGAATATCCAATGATAACTGACACTATGGAAGTTAAGAGACTTAGAAATATTATTTTTATTTGGATAATTTCTTTATGTTTGACTTCACTATTTTTTCCTTATTTTATAGAAGACAATTATTATTTTAATAAAATAATAATATTAATAGCAAACTTGGCTCTGTCGGTTAAATTAATTAACCAAACAAAAAAATTACTAAGTGATCAAGAAGTAATCCCTAAATATTTATTCAAGTCAATAAATTTGTATGTAATGTGGATTTTGATTATAGTAGTATTAGATAAAATTATTAGCAACTTAATTAGATAAGTAATTTAGGATAAATTATGGAATTATTGGATAAACTTGTGCTACCAGTTTCTGGTGGTCATCTTAATCTTCTTAGATATTTATTGGTTTTAGCAGTAACTATGTTTTTAGCATATAGTTCATTATTATTTGCTGCTCTTATTACATCAATAAATTATTCTTTCAAAAAAAGTACAGAAGAATCTAACTTTCAAAGATTAACAAAGGACATTATTGATTTAATTACCTCTGCACCTTTAATTTGGTTTGCTTTGGGTATTGCTCCTTTTGTTGCAATTATTTTGATTTATACCCAACTTCTACACAATTTAGAAAGTAGTGTTGTTGCATACTTTACTTTTTCATTTTTCTTTTATTGTGCAGCAATTGCAAGTGTATATTATTTCAAACAATCAATTTACATTTCAAGTGTTTCCAAATTAGTAGGCGATGAATCAATTAAAGAAAGTAAATTGGGTGACTTCTTTGAAAATAATGGAATGGTAAAGTCTTCGAGTAGATTATTTGGTGCGTTGTTTTTGACTGTTTCTATTTGGTTGTTTATGGGTGCAACAAGCTCAGCAATATCTCCAGAAACATGGTCACAATCAATATTTGACTCTATGTTTAATATGCTAACTACTTTTAAACTCTTAGCTTTTGTTTCTTTTTCATTTTTATTATTAGGTATGACTTTTGTGTTTTCAAACTACTATTGGTCTGATAATAAAGTAAATGACAATGCAAATGTTTATGAAATATTTGCTAAAAAACAAATGAGTAATTTAGCTTTATCAAGTATAATATTCGTACCAATATTTTACGCATTATCTATTGTTTACGTTCCCAAAAGTTCAATTTCATTCAATATGTTTCTTTTTGGAGTATTAGCACTAATATTTGTACTAATTGGCGTTCACTTTGTTTATGTTGCCGTAAAAGAAAATTCTGCTAAATATATTGCAAGTGGTTTTTGGTTAGTAATATTATCGTTATTGTTTATGACAGCACAAGACCAAACAGCATTTACTGTTGCTACTGAATCTAATGTTTTATTAATGGCTTCTGAATATGATAAAATACATTTAGAAAAAGCCGGTGCTGGTAATGTAGTAGAAATTAATGCTGAAGAAATATATAAAAATAGATGTTCAGCTTGTCATAAATTTGATGTTAAACAGGTAACCGCACCTGCATATAATGAAGTTTTGCCCAAGTATATAGGAAATGAGCAAGAAATGATTAAATTCATTCTTAATCCTTATCCTGTAAACAAACAAGATTATCCTGCTGGTATGGCAAGTCAAGGATTAAAACCTAATGAAGCGAAGGCAATTGTAGAGTATTTATTAAGTGAAGTAAAAAAGAATACTGTTAAATAATTAAGCACTTTTTGAATTGATTAAAATCTTATTTGAATGATTGTTGAAATATATTTTATTTGATCCTTGTTATATTTATAACAAGGATTTTTTAATTAATAAAATAATAAATATATTGCCTTATAAATAGATAATAAAAATAAAAATTAAATATGGAGTAAATTTGGAAAACAAAAGTTTGAGAATGTATAAAGTTGTTTTATTGAGTTTAATAACTTTATTTATTAGTCAAAATCTAATAAATGCACAAAATATAAACCCTGCAAAATGGCTTAGATATAATGCTATTTCACCCGACGGAACTAAAATTGCTTTTAATTACAAAGGTGATTTATATGTTGTAAATTCACAAGGTGGAGATGCAACAATTTTGACTATTACAGATGCTTATGATTTTAATCCAATTTGGTCGCCAGATAGTAAAAACATAGCTTTTGCCTCTGATAGAAATGGTAACTTTGATATATATTTGATACCTGCTTTGGGTGGCGAGTCCAAAAGACTCACTTATTTCTCTGCTGATGATATTCCTAATTGTTTTACCAATGATGGCAAAAGAATATTGTTTAATTCTGGTAGAATAAAAGCACAAAATAGCATGCAATTTAATGGCGGTAGAGTACCAGAATTATATTCTGTTTCTATTGATGGTGGAGATGAAAAATTAGAATCTACTATTGGTGCAGAAGCAACTCAATTTAGTAATAATGGAAATTATTTGGCTTTTCAAGATAAAAAAGGTTACGAAGACCCTTTCAGAAAGCATCAAATATCTCCAATTGCAAGAGACTTATGGATTAATGATATTAATAAAAAGAAATATTATAAAATTACAGACTTTGAAGGTGAAGAC
>JBDNHS010000558.1:0-5706 GCA_041688685.1 Kapaibacterium sp. (SeqCode) | reverse complement strand
ATAATTACTTCAAATTAACTTATAAAAATATATCTAAAGAATTTGAGTTTAATATCAATACTGAAATAAATAATAACAACTTAATTGGCAATATGTTAGATGTTTCATTGGATAATAAAGTTAATAGATTAAATTTATCATTAAATACATTTATAAATTATAATTTATCTAATTTTATTAGTAATAAAGAATATAATGTCGATTTTTACAATACATTAAGATTAGATAATTTTAGTGATTTTGGTAATGTTTTTTCATATTTAGTTGGTACTAATATAGAACTTAAGAATATAAATTCCAGTATTAATTATAACTATTCCAAGAATTACAGACCACCAAGTTTTAATGAAATGTATTATCTAAATTTTGGTAACCAAGATTTAATTCCAGAAATCTCACATTCTCAAACTATTATTTTATCTAATAATTCTATTCCAAATTTAAAAATTACAAATACATTTAACTATATAAACTTAGAAAATAAAATTGTTTCTTTGCCGAGTTCTCCTGTCGTTTGGACAGCCTACAACTTAGGTAACGCCAATGTAACGTCTTATGAATTAGATGCAGTATATGATTTGAGCGAAATTATTAATTCTGAGTTAAGTCTAAACTTTTCTTACTTAATTCAAGATGTAAGAGACAAGACTGTAGGCTCACAAACTTTTAACAAACTTTTGCCATATACTCCAAAAGAAATCATTACATTAAATTTAATATATAAAATCACAAATTTTGATATTCTATTAATAAACAGATATAATTCATTTAGATATTATACAACTAACAATAACTATAACGAAATATTAAGTGCTTATTTACAAACTGATTTGAATATTAGTTATAACTTAGAATCAATATTAACTGATAATAAAAACACGATAATATACTTAACGATAAATAATATTTTGAATAATCAATATGAATTAATCAAAAATTATCCTATGCCAGGTATTATTTTTAGAGGAGGAGTAAAAATTGAACTATGAAGTAAACAAAATAAAATTTAACACAAAATACTATTCTATGTTTTTTAAGTCATTATGTTGTGTTTTATTATTTTTAAATTTTAATATTGCACAGTCTGAAGTATTCGGAGTTGATACAGTATATTATTTTAATAAAGGTATTGGTCAAAACTCTGGACAACAGCCCGAATATTTCCCAAAAAATATATTTGGTATGCCAAGTAAAAATTCAAATAAAAAAGTACCCGAATCCAATCCTGAAGAAATATGTTCATTAGGTTTTGGTGGTGAGATTGTTTTGGGTATAAAAGATAATTTGATTATTAATGGGGAAGGTTACGATTTTAAAATATTTGAGAATGTATTTATTAATCCAATCAACAAAAAATATTTTGCTGAGCCAGCTGTAGTTTCAGTGAGTATAGATGGAGTTAATTTCATTGAATTCCCTTATGATTATAATACACTAGTAGGTTGTGCGGGTACTCGTCCAACAGAAAAAGATGATACAACAGGATTCGACTTAGATGATAAAGGTGGAAATTCTTTTGACTTATCTGATATTGGATTGGAATATATAAAATATATAAAAATCAAAGATATTACAGAGTTGATTGCAAACGATCCTAACCACTTTTATTATGACCCGGTTCTAACTGGATTTGATTTAGACGCAGTTGTTGCAAAATATGTCGCAAAAGATAATATTACAAGTGTAAATTATAACAACAATGAATCAAAAGAAATGCTTAATAAATTTAAAATAACAAAAAATAACAATAAATTAATAATTTATTCTGATTCAAAGTTAAATCTAAATGATTGTGAAATAATTATTTTTGATCTTCTGGGAAATGTCTTATTCAACAAACAAAATCAATTACTTAATGATAATCAATTTCAAAATTTATTAGAAATAGATATTTTTATACCAAATCAACTAATAATAATTAATATCATTTATAAAAGTAATAACTTTACATATAAAATTTATTAGTAATTCCTAAATTCAACTTGCTATTATGTCAGCAAAAGCAATTAACATATATAACTTTTCAATTATTCTATCAATTACTTTGTTGTTTTTGATATTAAATTCATGTGTAAAAGAGCCAAACTCACCAATTAATAAAACTGAAAACTTAACTCAAAATAGTTTAGTAATTTTAACCGAGGGATTATGGGGTTTGGATAATTCTAATTTAGATATTATAAATCTTGATAACTATACTTATCAAAAATCATACTATCAAAATATAAATAATGTAAAATTAGGTGATACAGCAAATGACATATTGATAAAAGGAGATACTTTGTTTGTTATTGTAAGTACTTCAAAATATATTGAATTGATTGATTTAAAAACATTTAAAACTATTAAAAGATTTTTCTTTGAGGGGAATAATTACCCAAGGAAAATGACTTATAGTAATAAATTTAATAATATTTATATCACAGACCTTTATTCTGATGTAATTCATATATTAAACTTAGAAAAAGATACTTTGATGAAAAACGTTATCAAAACTGGTGCTTCACCAGAATATATCGTCCACAATAATAACTATTTATATGTAGCAAATTCTGGATTTGGAGATTACAAACAAAAAGAAGAAGGGGCTGGGTATATTTATATTTACGATTTAAATTCACTTAGTTTGGTCAATCAAGTATTTGTAGGACCAAATTTAATTGAATTAGTTTTAGATAGCGATAATCAAAATTTATTCTGTTCTTATATAAATGTACCTTCTAAAAAAGATTCATTAGGTGGCATTGTCCAATTTAAAATATTAGGTCTAAATTTGGATAAAGTAAATGAAATTAGAACAAAAGCAAGCAAATTGGAATATTATGAAAACAAATTATTTTATTTTACAGAAAATGGTTTGGAGTACTTTCCAACTTCCAATAATGAAACTAACTACTTTTTACCAAAGTTAATTATTAGGAAAAAAAATAAAAGTGAAAATTATTATGCACTCAAAATTCTTAAATATAAAGATAATCCAACCAAATTAATTTTGGGAAATGCGTTTAATCATTCAATTGATGGTGAGTTATATTTTTATAATTTGGATAATATACTTAACAATAATAATTTGAATATAGAGCCAATAAATAAATTTAGTACTGGTATCAATCCTTCTAAAATTTTATATTATTAAGTTTGAATTATAAAAAATCAACTTAACCTTAGTTTTTTTCTACTTACCTTTTCAAATCTCAAATATAGAATAGCAGCGGCGATAGTTAAACCGATACAATATCCCCACCAAACTCCCTTTGGTCCCATATTTTGAATAAATGCTAAATAATAACAAATAGGCAATGTAACAACCCAATATGAAAAGATTGTTATGTAAGTAGGTATTTTAACATCTTCCATACCTCTTAAATTACCTAATGCATTGACTTGAATACCATCAACAATTTGAAAAAACCCTGCTATTACCAAAAGACTTGCAGCCAAATCTAACACATACATATCTTTAATAGGGTCTTCAACATAATAGATAGCCAATTCTCTACCCAAAAATATAAATATTGATGCAGTAATTATCATAAAAATTAATATCATAACAAAAGTAGAATAGCTTGCTTTTCTCATATTCACAAAATCTTTTTTACCGATTAAATTAGAAACTCTAATGGTAGCGGCTGAGGATAATCCTGTTGCCATCAAGAAAGTAAGAGATGCTAAATTAATTGCAATATGATGTGCTGCTAATTCTTTTGCTCCAAAATTCCCAATCATCAACGCACCCCCAACAAATGCTCCAACCTCTAATACATATTGAACACCAATTGGTAAACCAATTTTGAGAATATCTTTTATTATTTTAAATGATATTACAGGATAACGCAAAGATTTAAGATATTTTTTGAGTTCTGCTCTTTTTAAATAAATAAACATAAATAAAATAGGCATAGCAATTCGACTAATCAAAGTAGCCAACCCAGCACCTTCTATTTCCATTCTTGGAGCACCCAAATTCCCATAAATAAAAATATAATTTAATACTATATTAAGCCCATTACAAAAGAAACTAACAATCATACCTGGTTTAGTAATTTCTAATGCATCAGTAAATGATTTGAAAGTCATAAAAATCATATATGGGACAATAGAAAATGTCAAATACAAATAGTAATTTTCAGCATATTTAATTACTATTTCTGGTTGCCCTAAATACTTAAATAAGGGCATAACAGCAATCATCAATATATTAATCAAAATACCAACAAAAATATTAACAACAAAACCATGTCTAAATAAATGTTGAACTCTTTTTTCTTCATTTGCACCGTGTGCTTTACCCACCAGTGGAGTCAACCCAATCGAAATACCTATTGCCAAAATAAACAAAAAGAAAAAGATACCATTTGCAAATGAACAAGCAGCCAACTGGTCAGAACTTATTCGACCAATCATTATACTATCAGCAATTGTTGCTATCATGTGCCCGGCTTGTCCTAAAATAATAGGTGAAGCTATTTTTAAATTTTCTTTATAGTGATGTTGGTATTCTTTGTTAAACATTTTGATTTTATATTTTTATTAAATTTTGACTTTAAACGTTACTAACTATTATAAATTATAAATAATTGATAAACTCTTGTTTACAAGTAACTATTTATAACCTTACTAAAGCATAAAATAAAATTAATAACATAAATAATCTATAAATAATATGACAACGAAAGATAATAAATCAGAAATAGAATTTAATTCTTCAAAGGCACCCGAACCAGTTGGATTTTATCCACACGCCAAAAAAGTTGGTAATCTTTTATTTTTATCTGGAGTAGGACCAAGAGAAAGAGGCACCAAAAAAATACCAGGTGTTGAATTAGATGAAAACGGTAAAATTATTAGTTATGATATAGAAACTCAATGCCATTCTGTATTTAGAAATATTAAATATATTTTGGAGGATTCTGGGTCAAGCTGGGATAACTTAGTTGATGTTACAGTTTTTTTGACTAATATGAAAGATGATTTTCAGACATATAATAGATTATACGCAGAGTATTTTAAAGATAATAGACCATGCAGAACAACTATTGAAATTAATTGTTTACCTACGCCAATTGCAATAGAATTAAAATGTATTGCTATAATTGATTAATAGTTTTTAAAATCAAAATAATATATATATTAAAATAGATTAACTATTTTTGTATTAATTAGAATATTGTAATTGTTTATTTTGAAATAGCTTTACTAATTTCTAAAATAAATTTACAAAAAAAACATAGTCGAATATACAAACTAAAAAATATAAAATAATTAAAGGTTAAAATGACAAAACGAACAGTAACGGTGCCAAGAGGTTTGGATCTACATTGCAAAAACTGGCAAATAGAAGCAGCATATAGAATGATTCATCATAATTTGGACCCGGAAGTAGCCGAAAAACCAGAAGAATTAATTGTTTATGGTGGTTTGGGCAAAGCTGCAAGAAATTGGGAATGTTTTGACCAAATTACTAATACACTTCTAAATATGGATATTGATGAGACTTTATTAGTACAATCAGGCAAGCCAGTAGGTGTTATCAAAACTTATACATCTGCTCCGAGAGTTATAATAGCAAATTCGAATTTAGTGCCTCAATGGGCTACTTGGGATGAGTTTAGAAGATTAGACGAACTTGGTTTAATGATGTATGGGCAGATGACTGCTGGGAGTTGGATTTATATAGGGACTCAAGGTATCCTGCAAGGTACTTAT
>JBDNHS010000557.1:0-12843 GCA_041688685.1 Kapaibacterium sp. (SeqCode) | reverse complement strand
TAATAATTTTTTAATACTTTTTAATATTATTTAAAAATAAATAATAATACAAATTAATCAAGACCCAAAACCTGAATCACCTCATTAACTAAGTCTTCTGGCTTGAAAGGTTTGAATAAATATGAATTAGCACCAGATTTCATACCTTGATTAACATATTCTTCATCGGTAAGAGAAGATAAAATAATAATTGGGACATCCTTATAATCTTCAGAACTTCTAAGATTTTTAATTAAAGTAATTCCATCCATAAATGGCATATTAATATCGGTAATAATTAAAGATACATCTATAATTTTTAACTTTTCTAATGCATCTACACCGTTATTTGCCTTTATAGTATCAAATCCTTTGGGTTTGAGGGCAATAGCAACATAACTCTGAACTGTTGTAGAGTCATCAACTATTAAAATGCTTTTATTATCTAAATTTGTCGCCATTTGTTTTAAGTCTATAAATATTTGAATTTTATTTTAGTTATTTAAGTCATTTTATTGAAAAGATTCCAATTAATTACTTAACAACTTTACTTCTTTTTGGTAAACCATAACTTTAGGGTAATGGACTAATTTGAATTCTTTTGAAATTCCGTGCAAAGATTCAGAGTATCCAATAAATAAAAAAGCATTCGGATTTAATGAATTATATAATTGTTTTACAACTCTTTGCTTTGAAGCCATATCAAAATAAATTAATACATTACAACAAAAAATCAAATCAAAATTAATCATCTTCCTCATACTTACAGTATCATACAAATTCAACAATTTGAATGTTACCATACCTTTTATTTCGTCAGAAATTTGATAATTAGTTCCTACTTTAGTAAAATATTTTGTTAATAGTTCTTTTGGAATATTTCTGATTGAATATTCTCTATAAAGTCCTGTTTTAGCTTGGTCAATTATTTGCTGACTAATATCAGTAGCATAAATATTAAAAGTAATATCTTTATAAATGTGTTTTAATCTTTCTTTAATTATTATCGCCAAAGTATATGGCTCTTCTCCAGATGAGCAAGCTGAGCTCCAAATATTAACAATTTTACTCGTTTTTTTGGCTTTTATTATTTCTGGAATTAATTGCTTCTCAAAAACTTCAAATTGATTTTCTGCTCTAAAAAAATATGTTTCATTAATAGTTATAGCATCAAATAAATTATTTAATTCCTCTCTGCCATTAATAGATTTTATTAAATCTATATATTCTTGAAAAGAATTTAATTTAAGTGCCGTAATTCTATTTTGTACTCTACCCTCAAGTAAATATTTTTTAGAATCAGTAAAAAAAATCCCACATATATTATAAATTAATTCCCTAAGATTAATAAATATAATTTCTGTCATAACAATTGGTGCTTTGGCAACTTCTTTAGAGTTGTTATTAGTCTCTGTATTGTTGTTATTGCTTTGGAATTTAAAATTAAATATTTGAGCCATGAGTTTAAGTTTTAGTTGTAAACATCAAAAATAAAAATTACTTACAAATAATAAATCAAAAATAAACAAAAAATAAGTAAAATAATAATTAAATGTGTAAATTTTTTATTTTTTAATTCTTTTCTTTCGAAATCTTACCTAATAATTCTTTGGTCTGTGGCTCAAATTCCTTTTTAATGATATTTAAACCTAACTCCGAATCTATTTTATTGTTTGATTTTAAGAACCTTATTAAATTTTCTAAGTTGTTATTAAATAAAATTATATCATCATTTATTTCAAACATTTTAATTTTCGTTAAAATTTCTAAAATGAAGTATTCAAATGTGTATAATTCTATAATATTATCAATAATCGCATCAAAAAGTTTCAAATAAACATCTTTGTCTTCTATTTCACACAAACAAACAATTAATTTATTTCTTAATTCATCATTTTTGATTAAAAATTTATTTTGGAAGTAACTAACATCATCTAAAATAATATGTTTACATAATAAATTTAGTGCAACTAATAAATATTCTTCATCATTTTGCAATAGGGATTGGTATATTATTGACCTTAGTTCATCGGTCAATTCAAAATCCAAATTCATTCTATTTGCAATTTGATAAATGCCTTTTAGATAAATTGGTCTTAGTTCTTCTTCTGCTACTTGTATTTCTTCTACAAATTTAAATAATACTTGCTCACTTTCTCCTACTTTTGCCAAAGCTTGGATTAATGACATTTTAGAAAATACATCTTCTGTTTTCAAAAATATTTCAAAGATAAAATCTTCTGTATTTTCACCACCAATTTCGGAAATTGCACCTACTATTATATTTTGAAACTGAGGATACTTGTTGTATAATTCAAATAATAAATAAACTTCGCTATAAGTGGCTAATTTGCCCATAGCTTCTATAGTTGAATAAAGAACGTTTTCATCTTTGTCTTCGAGCAAATCGATTATGTGTGGTAAAGATTCTGTATAGTTTAAGGTAGTTATTAACTCAACAGCAACTTTTCGAACATCTTTATCTTCATTTTTAATTAATGCTTCTAAAAATGGTCTAGAATGATTTTGTAGTAAAATAAAAATATCAATCGACAAATTTCTATCTTTTAAAACTTTTGAAATAAAATGCTTAGAAACCTCTGATAACAAATTGTTTATAAATTCAGTTGATTGATTAGATTTGATTTGATTAAACGCTTCATCTCTTTTCGATAAGTTATCTGAATAATAATCGTTTAAAATTATATCTGCATCTTGTTTAATTTCATTCATAAATTTTTATTTTTTTTGATGATAAATAATTTAATTTAACTTGCTTTTGTATTAGAAATTCCTAATTGCTCAAGTCTATATCTCAATTTCGCACGAGAAATACCTAATATTTTTGCAGCTTGTATTTGATTACCATTAGTAATTTTAAATGTTTGCATAATTAAGTCTTTAAGAACATCTCCCAAAGAAGCACCAGAATTAGCTATTTTAAGAAAATGTTTTGCACCATCTTTAAAATCAATTACCGCCTCGCCTCTTTGTACATTTTGTCTTACATTTTCGGCAGGTTTCAGAAAATCAAAAGAGTCTTTATTTATAGTGTCGCTTGTTTCCATCAAAACAATCCTTTCTATAACATTATTTAATTCTCTGATGTTACCTTTCCAAGGATAATTAGCAATTAAATCAGCAGCTTCTTGAGTAAATCCTTTTACACTTCTACCGAACTTTTTATTGTATTTATCAACGAAAGAAGTCGCCAACATCATTGCATCTCCAACTCTATCTCTCAAAGGTGGTAGTTTAATTATTGCGACATTAAGTCTATAAAATAAATCTTCTCTGAATTTGCCTTCTTCAACAAGTTGTTCCAAATCTCTATTTGTAGAAGCTATAACTCTTACATCAACACTAATTTCTTTTGCTCCACCCAAACGATAGAATTGTCTTTCTTGCAACACTCTCAATAGCTTCACTTGTAACTCAAGAGATAATTCCCCAATCTCATCTAACAAAATAGTACCGTGATGAGCTTGTTCGAATTTCCCTTGTTTGATTTTTTCTGTTGCACCTGTGAAAGCTCCTTTTTCATAGCCAAATAATTCATTTTCTGCTAATTCTCTTGGTATCGCACCACAATTTATAGTTACGAATGGAGATTTGGCTCGAGAAGAATTATCGTGTATGTATCTTGCCATAAGCTCTTTACCAGTACCTGACTCACCCAAAATCAAAGCAGTTGTATCATCAGCTGAGGAAACGATTTTTGCCATTTCCATAGCTTTTCTCATACCTACCGAATTACCTAATATTTCGCTTTGTCTTTCTTGCTTTAATTGCTCAGAAAGAAAATCCACTTGTCTTTTGAGGTCATAATTATGTAAAGCTTTTTCTATTGTTATTTCTAACTGTTCCAAATCCAATGGCTTAACTATAAAATCTTCCGCACCCAACTTCATAGCTTTTACTGCCATTTTGATGTCCGAAAATGCAGTCATCATAACAACAGGCATAACATAACCCTGCTTTCTTAGAGATTCTAAGATATCCAAACCATTAGCGTGTCCCAAAAATATATCCAATAATATCAAATCTGGCGACAATGTATGTAATTCTTCTAATGCTTCGTTTGCATCTTTATAAGCGAAAACTCTATTATATTTTGCACTTAATATTTCTTTTACTGTAGTATTTACTAATGGATCATCTTCTATTATTACAACCGTATAACTAAGTTTTGACATTACAGTAGTTTTCCCCAAAATTTTCTAATTTTATTTTTTAATTAACTTGAATAGACACTATTTTGTTTAATTATTATTGATTTCTTATTATCTATTGAATAATTATTAACAAAACAACTGTCTAATATTATACAATTTACAAATTTTATTTTAATTAATATTATTTTTTTACTATTTTTTTACTATTTTTCTCTAATAATTTGACATCAAATTGTATTATATTTTGAATGGTTTTCTTTGATATATTAGAAGGTGATTTAGTATATGAACTAGTATGTGAATTAGTATGAAGTTGACTAAGAGAATTACATTATCTATTCAGCATTATTAATAAAAATAAAAATTGGTATTATAATTTGATGATTTCAAATCCCTCTTTATTATCCTTTATTTGATAACCGAGCTGTTCTATTTCTAAACGTATTTTGTCGGCTTCTGCCCAATTTTTTGCTAATTTTGCCTGAAATCTTAATTCTGCCATTTTCGTAATTTCATCTGGAATACTAACTTCATTTTTGGGACTCGTTATTAATTCAAAACTATTAAATATCTGATTAAATTTATCAAAAAATTCCATTAAAATCAAAATATCATTTTTAGATAAAACTTTAATTTCAATATTATTGATGATACTAAATACTGATGCCAAAGCTTTTGGTGTATGCAAATCAAAACTTAGATTTCCCCACACATCGAGAATATTTTTTTTTAATTTTTCATTTTGAATATCATCTATGTGAAGTTGTGATAAATTATCATTATAAAATTTATACAAAGTAGTTAATTCTTGATTTTCATAAATAAAATCAAGTAACTTATAAATATATTCTTGAATTCTCAATCTGCCCTTTTTGGAAGATTCTATATCAGCAAAAGTAAAGTTATAAATTGACCTGTAATGAGCTGAAAGCATAGCAAATCTTATATCTACGGGATTTATGCCTTTCTCAATTACGTCTCTAAGTGTGAAGTAATTGCCGAGTGATTTACTCATTTTTTTGCCTTCAACTTCCAAAAACTCATTATGGCACCAATATTTAGTTGGTGATATTCCATAACCAGCTGTACTCTGTGCGATTTCGTCTTCGTGATGAGGAAAACACAAATCTACACCGCCGGTATGAATTTCAAATGGCAAACCCAATATTTCTTTCTCCATCGCCGAACATTCCAAATGCCAGCCCGGTCTTCCATCACATACATTTCCATCTAAAGTAAATTCCCAGAATGGCTCATTTTCTTTTTTCCCTTTCCAAAGCACAAAGTCAAAAACCTGCTCTTTGTCATATTCATCGTTATCTACTCTTTCACCTACAACAAAGTTTTCAAAGTCTATTTTCTTTAATAAACCATATTCCGATTTTTCTCGCCACTTTGAGATACTAAAATAAATACTACCGTCAGATACATAAGCAAACCCATTTTTGTAAATCAACTTCACTAATTTTTGCATTTCTGATATATATTCGGTTGCTCTTGGTATTTTATAAAAGTCACTTTTTTTGATATTTACTAAATCTAAATCCACCAAAAACTCTTTAATATAAAAGTTGGTAAATTTATTCAAATTCTCTTTATTATTTGAACTTTGTTCACCCATTTCTTTTTGCCAAGTGCTACTACCAATCTCAGAATTTTTGATTGTTTTATCATCAATATCAGTAATATTCATTACCCATTTTACATCAAACTTTCCAATCGTTTTGAGTACTTTTTGTAATAAATCAGGAAATAAAAAAGCTCTAATATTACCTAAATGTGCATAGTTATATACAGTTGGTCCGCAACTATAAACTCTAATTTCATTATTTTCATTAATTGGCTTAATAGTTTCAATATTTTTGGATATTGTATTATATATTTTTATTTGCATTGTAATATCAAGACTAAATTTTATTTTTTAAAATATCGTAACTACTTGACGAATACCTAAGATTTTAAATATAAATGCAAAAAAATTAAATCAATTACATTTTTAGTGTAAATGTTATTTATAATTCTAAAATTCCATTTTGAAATTACAAATAATTTATGTAGTTTCAATTATTGTAATTTACTAAAAGTGAGATTTTATGTTTAAAAACTCTTTTTTGTCTATTATGATTGCATATTTTGCAATTATATCAATATCTACAGCATTTACTGATCCAGAATTTCTAAATTTTAATCTGGAAAAAGTAAACAAAACCTACTCAGATACTCAACTTCCCATAAGATATTTTGGAACAATAAAGAATGCTGACGGCAAAGCAATTCCAAATGTTGATATATCATTTAGAATCTATTACAAAGACGGTGCCTGTGACACAATCATAAAATCTGACCAATACGGTAAATTTGATATAATTTATAAATCTTATGGACAAAATTTATTTATGAAAATTGGAGCACCAAGTCGAAATACTACTGATTTCCAGTTAGCAACGGCTTATTATCGTAATGATTGCAATTTAGAAATTGTATTGGGTGGCTATCCTAAATTAAAAGAAGATTATATAATTGGTATAAATTTAATTAATGAAAATGGTACAATTATCAATACTGATAAGTTTAAACGATTAAATAAAACTCAACATTCATTAATCATTGAAAGTAGTTTAGATATAATTAGATACCAAGTTAATGGATTTGGAGAAAATACTCGCAATGGTACAATGTTTGATTTTTTAGAGTTAGACAAAGGTGGCGATTATATATCTTGTATTAACAACAAAAATAAAGGCTCAAAAACTGAAATAATTTTTGATGAAACTTTATTACCTAATTACGGCAGTCTATCACAAATTATATATAAAGACGATATTTGGAAAGAGACAAACTTTGCAACACATGCTTCTAGACATCTTGACCAAATGAAAATGTGGAGTACAGTTTCAGATAGAAACATAGACAGCACAGAAAGGCAAAGAAAGTATGATAGTGTAATTACATATCTAAAAAATTATCAGTTCAAATCTAAAATAAGAGGAGTTGAAGAAGAGTTTCAGTCTGATATAGAATATCTTATCTCTTTGATTAATGGTTCTTTGTTTTTTAGTAATATTTCTATACAACCAGTAAAATATAATGTAAATTATTTTGCAGATTCTGTTTCTTCAAGTTCGCTTCTTTGGACAGACAAAAAGATAATGATTCAAAACTACGCTGTGGCAATGGATAGTATCAAAAGATTTGAGTTTTTAGAGGCTTTGACACACAATGAAGACCCAGAGGTTGTAGCTAAAGCTTTACAGTCTCGAATTGATTTAACTTTTTATAAAGATAAAGAAAAAGCTCAAAAAGATATTGACTTAGTTTTAACAAAATATATTGGGACACAAGGATGGAAAGAAGTATTTTTTAAACATTCAAATGAAAAACCAATAAAAATTGGCAAAAGATTGAAAGATTTTAAATTTTATAAATACAACGATAGTTTAGAAACTAATTTTATAACTTTAGACAGTTTAAAAGGTAAGTATGTTTTGATAGATTTCTGGGCAACTTGGTGTGCACCTTGTGTTTCGGAATTACCATTTTTAACAGAATCTTATGAAGAACTTAAAGACAAAAATTTTACAATACTAAGTATTTCAGTTGATCAATTTTTGCCATCAGCAATTCAATTTCGTAAAGGTAAATATTCTATGCCTTGGATTAATGTTTATGCTGAAGGGGACAGAAAAAATGAATATTTTAAAAGTATTGGAGGAAACGGAATACCCTATACATTCTTAATCGACCCGAATGGTATAATAATCGATGAAGGAAGTGGACTTAGAGGCGAAAAGCTTGTAGAAAATCTCAAAAAAGAAATAGGATTGAAATAAAATATAGACATACTACTCAACAAACAAAAAAATACCTCACATAATCTTTATTTCGGTGAGGTTCTTATTTATATTTTATGTTTATTGATAAGATAATAGTAACAATAAATTATTTGTAATTATTTAATTCTACTAAAATTTCATTGCGTCTATTTAGTACTTCATAGGGTGAGTTGTAGCCCAAAAACGAGAATTTATTTTTATGTGATAAATTAGCTTTTGTATTTAGTTAGCTTTGGTATTACTATTAGATTCAGTTTTACTACTCGAATTAGAGTTTGGACTTGAACTACCTGAATTAGTACTACTACTATTTGAACTGTCTGAATTAGCGTTACTAGTACCACCAACTCCACTACTACTACTATTTGTATTGCTTGAAGGATTATTTGCATTAACAGTAGGTTTGGATGTCGGAGTGCCTGATTTTTTTACATAATCAGTTTCATAAAATCCAGTACCTCTAAGAATAATACCACTTCCCATTCCAATTTTTCTAACCACGCCGGCAGTACACAAACATTCTTTTTTAATTTCTTTGGGCCATTCTGTAAGAGCAAACTCTGACATACTTTGGAAATACTCAAACTCTTTACCACATTCTTTACATTTGTATTGATAAGTAGGCATTATTTTCTCCTTTGCTTT
The DNA here is from genome assembly GCA_041688685.1 of Kapaibacterium sp. (SeqCode). Classification (GTDB taxonomy): domain Bacteria; phylum Bacteroidota; class Ignavibacteria; order Kapaibacteriales; family UBA2268; genus JBDNHS01. Next base: position 4,211 of record JBDNHS010000557.1, on the reverse strand, counting down.
ATTCTATAGAAGGTAAACGACGATTTACATCAAAGTTAATTTAAAGGTAAATCAAAGATAAATTTTAAATGGTAATTGACAAATATTATCTTTAAGTTACTTATCAAAAGAATAAAACCCTACTTTTTTATACACTTTTCTGAGTGTTTTCGCAGCTTTGTATCTTGCTTTTTCTTGCCCAAGCATTAAAATCTTATTCAAATTCTCTTTGTCTTTTCTAATATCCAAGAATTTATCTCTAATTGGAGCGATAAAGTCTGCAACTGCTTCTCCAACAGCTTGTTTGAATATTCCATATCCAGCACCCTCGAACTCTTTTTCAATTTCTGCAATATTCTTTCCAGTAGATACTTGATACAAAGTCATCAAATTAGAAATTCCTTGCTTATTGACATCAAATTTAATCAAATTATCAGAGTCGGTTACAGAGCGTTTGATTTTTTTGATAATTACATCATTTGTATCTGACAAAAATATCGTTGCATTTTGGTTTTCATCTGATTTGGACATCTTTTTATTTGGCTCTTGCAAACTCATAATCCTTGCCCCAACTTTGGAAATATACGGCTCTGGTATTTTGAATGTATCCGAATAAAGGAAATTAAACCTTTGAGCTAAGTCTCTTGTTAATTCCAAATGTTGCTTTTGGTCATCTCCGACAGGCACAAGGTCTGCTTGATAAAGCAATATATCACTCGCCATCAATACAGGATAAGAGAATAAACCAGCATTGATATTTTCTTTGTTCTTTTCTGATTTATCTTTGAATTGAGTCATTCTTGACAGTTCACCGATACCAGTATAACAATTTAGCACCCAAGCAAGTTCTGCGTGTTCTGGCACGTGTGATTGAATAAACATAGTTGTTTTTTCGGGGTCAATTCCGCAAGCAATAAAAAAAGCTACAACATCAATAGTTCTTGACCTCAGTTCGGCTGGTATTTGTTTTACAGTTATTGCGTGTAGGTCTGCCACCATAAAATAGGAATCAAATTCCTCAGATAATTTTCTCCAATTCTCCAATGCTCCCGAAAGATGACCGAAAGTCAGTACACCAGACGATTGAATACCACTCAAAATTATTTTTTTGGGTGTGTCAACACTTTCAGTTGTTACATTTGTTACAGTTGTATCGATTTTATTATCTATTAAACTTTCTTGATTATTTTCCATTATTTCTAAATCTACTATTTCTAAATCTACTTGACTAAATAATTATTGATTTTTTAAATCAAAGTTATACAAAATTAATAAAATAAAACGCAAGATAAAGATTAATAGTTTTAATAATATTTCTATTTCAGTGAATTTATTAATTCTTCACTCGCAGCAAATCCATTAATTACGGCTCCTTCTATTGTTGAAGGGAAGTCGTTTTTGACCCAATCGCCTGCTAAATAGAGTGTATTTTCCAACAGTTTATTTTCCTTTAGTTTGTCCCCTTGTGATGTGCTTGGTCTAAGATTATCAATATTTTTATCACACAAAAAAGTTGCTTTATTTTCTTTGATTACTTTATAGTGCAAAAGTCTTGGTGATTGATCTTGTAATAGACTTTCTATTGTTTTTTTAAATTGACTCAAAAGTTCATCATTGACATAATTAACTATATCATTATTTGATTTTTCAATTAGATTAAATTCATTATTTCTTGAGGTTTTGGCAATATCCGAACTATCTACTTTTAACTTGTCAGCCACACTAATGGTAACACAATAGAATCCCTTAATCTTGTTATTGTCTTGATTACTTTCGATAAGTCTTTTATTAAAAACCCATTGAAGATTACTATTAGGAATAGATATTATTTTAAATGGAATAAAATCTATATTATACCAAAGGTAAATTGAAAGTATTGGAGATGATTTTATTTGTTGTAAATCTGACTTAAATTTATCTGTAATTATATTTTGAAATAATTTCAAAAAAACATCATAATTGAGTGCCGAAATTATATAATCAAATTCATAATCATTACCCAACTTATCTTTTAGAATGTAGTTGTTGTTTTGTTGAGAGTTCTGAGAATAATTTACTTCTTGAATATTTGTATTAAGTCTAATATCTATTTTTGAATTATTTAACCCAATATAATTTTGGATTGGACTTACCAAATCATTTAAACCAACTTTTGAAAAGTATAATTTACTTTTGTCGGCTGTGTTCAAAAATCCTTGCCTCAATACTTCTAAAAACACCAAAGATGATGCTTCGTTGATATTTGTATTTAGTGTCGATATACAAAGTGGTTCCCAAAAGTATTTGATTGCATTTTCGGTTTGTTTATACTTTGTCAATAATTCAGAGACAGTATATTTTTTGTTGTTACTTTCTGACTTTAAATTATCAAAAGTAAATTTAATCAGTAATGAAAATTTTATAATAGAAATTTTATCTTTAAAATCTAATAATCTAAAATTTAGAAGACCAATCACCAAATCTAATTTCAATAATTTAAGTATATAATTATTAGAAGATTTTAATTTAAAATACTCGCCATTTGCTACATAATCTACTTCTAATGTATCTTGGGCTTCTAAGTTTTTGAAAGTATCCAATGCCAATAGTAATTCGAAAAAATTTTTATAAGCACCAATTGCAATGTGTTGCCCATTGTCGATTACGTCATTAGTTTTGATGTCAATAGTAGAATTTACCCTTCCACCGATGGAATTACCTGCCTCAAATAAAGTAACATTATAACCATTTTTCAATAACTTATATGCTGCTGATATTCCAGATATTCCCCCACCTATTATTGCGATTTTTGCCATTAATTCTATTAGTTATAGTTTTGTTATATTTCTTTACTTTTGTTATTTATCTCTTCAATTGCCATTTTAGCAAATCTACCAACCCCAATCAAAGTACCAGAGGCATAACCTGTCCAATTTCCATAACCGATAAAATACATATTTTCATAAGTTTTGCTTTCAAATATTGGCTGAGTGATAAAATCTCTTTCTTTTAGAATTACTCTGTTTTTGTTATCTAATAAATTACTCAGATTTTCTAAATGTTCGAGATTAGAGCCAAATCCAGTACAAAATATCACAGCATCAAACTCTTCTTTAATTTCTGCTTCTTTAATTTTTATTCCATCATTATTTATTCCATTTTCCCAAACCACGCCATCTTTATAAAAATCAATGATATTGCCATTTCTATGAAGTACATTTCTGCTTCTTGCTTCTTTGACAGATGCAACCATAACTATATCACCCAAACTACTGACTCCGCAGAAATCTTCGCTTTTATCTTCTTGTTTTGTGCCTTTTTGGTATGCAGCAGTAGCAAAATAGAACAAATCTCTACCATCTACATTATCTGGCAAAAAATTGGGTGAAGTAAGTGTCGCCCATTTCGTTTCTGCCACCATTGACACCTCTGCCAAAATCTGAGCCGCAGAATTACCACCACCAACTATTAGGACTTTTGAGCCCATAAATTCCATTGCATTAGTATAGTGAGAGGAGTGTAATATGTTTCCCGCAAATTGAGATATATTATTATAGCTTGGTATAAATGCTTGGTCAAAAGTGCCAGTAGCATTTATAATGAACTTTGATTTGATTATTTGTTCTAAATTGTTGTTTTGATTATAGTTTTGATGATTGATTAAATATTCTTCATCAACAAATTCAATATTTGTAACATTAATTTCTCGCAATACATTTAGTTTGAATCTTTCTTCATATATTTTCAAATAATCAATTACTTCTTTTTTGCTGGGATATTCTTCCAAACTTTTGGGCATAAACATTCCAGATAATGAACTGTGATTAGCTGGTGAAAATAACTTCAGACTATCCCAAGTATTTAGCCAAGAGCCACCCTGAGTTTGATTTTTGTCTAAAATTACATATTTGAGTTTAGTTTTGGCAAGATAATAGCCACAAACTAATCCAGCTTGTCCACCACCAATTACAACTACATCATAATTTTTATCTAACATTATTACTATTTATTACTAATTTTACTAATTATTGCTATTTGTGATTATTTATTCTAATAATACAGTTCAAAAAAAATTATAGAAAATTAAATATTGACTAAATATTGACTAAAAAAAGTTTAAAAATGTATAATATTCAATTTATTTAGTAGAAACGTTTGTAATAATTAATGATTATTATAATGATTATAAATTATTGTTAAATTATATATGTTGAAATTTATTTACCCAAATTACTAATCAATATATTGTTTTA
>JBDNHS010000556.1:0-2656 GCA_041688685.1 Kapaibacterium sp. (SeqCode) | reverse complement strand
TTGCTTCTATTGCTTGATGTAATCCGTCTGAATATCTTCTACCATCTAAGATACGTCCAGTATGTTCATCTACTATCATCACTTTTTGTTCTTGTACAACATACTCAATATCTTTTTCGTACAAAGTATATGCTTTTAATAATTGAGAAGCAGTTTGTATTCTATCGTTTCTTTCTGCATATAATAAATTAACTTTATCTATACTACTTTGTTTATCTTCAGGAGTAAGTTCTAAATTACCTTCTATAGCACTTAATTCAGTCGCAATATCAGGAATCAAAAACATATCTGGATCTTCTTGGTCAGTTGAAAGTAAATCTCTACCTTTTTCTGTAATATCAATTTGATGGTTTTTCTCATCAATAGTAAAATATAGCAACTCATCTACTTCGTGCATATTTCTACCTTGATCTCTCAAATAAAATAATTCAGTATTGTGTTTTAATTTTTGTACTTCTGGCTCTTGTAAGTATTTCATTAATCTTTTATGTTTTGGCATACCTCTAAAGGCAGTAAAAACAAATTTACCAGCTTCTTCTTTATCTTCTTTTTTAGATGAAGAATATAAATTAGCAAAATCATTTACCAGTTGATTTACATATTTTGTTTGTATGTCAACTAATCTTTTTATTCTCGGATTCATTTCTTCAAATCTTTGGTCAGTTTTCGCAACTGCTCCAGATATAATTAATGGTGTTCTTGCTTCATCAATCAATACAGAATCAACTTCATCTACTATCGCGAACCAATGCCCCCTTTGAACCATTTGTTCCACATCATTAACCATATTATCTCTTAAATAATCAAAACCAAATTCATTATTTGTTCCATAAGATATATCACAATCGTAAATTTGTTTTCTAATATCAGGATCTTGATTTGCTTGAATAGCACCAACTGTAATTCCTAAAAAATCAAATACTGGTTTCATCCACTCACAATCTCTTTTCGCCAAATAGTCATTTACAGTAATTAAATGTATTCCTTTTTGTGGAAGGGCATTAAGATACATAGGCAGAATTGCTGAAAGAGTCTTACCTTCTCCAGTATGCATCTCAGAAATTTTACCCTGATGAATAGAAATACCACCAATTAATTGAACATCATAAGGTACCATATCCCAAGTAGATTTATTACCAGCATATTCATAAGTAAATGATCTTTCTTTTAATCTTCTAGTTACTTCTTTGACTGTTGCGAATGCTTCAGCTAAAATATCATCTAATATTTCTTCAGTTGAAGTAAAAATAAAATCTTCTAACTCTTTTATTCTATCGTGTAGACCTAATAATTCAGTCGGAGTTAAGTCAGCTTCTTTAAGTTTAAATTCAATTTCTGTTTTTTCGTTTTCGTAATCATTTGTCTTTAACTTAATAATTTCTCTAAATTCATTTGTTTTATTTGCTAATTGTTCATCAGAAAGATTATTTAATTTTGCATAATTTTCGTTAATTTCATCAACTAATGGTGATAATAATTTTACATCTCTATCAGATTTTGAACCACCAAATAATTTTGTTATAAATTTTAACATAGGTTTTGATTTTTTTTATAATAATTTAAAGAAAAATAGTCTTGAATTTATCAAATTCAAGACTATTGACGATATTTTATAAATTAAGTTTTAATTGTTGTAAATTAATATTTTTAAAACATAATTAGAGTAAGGATTATTTATAATATTCTATAATTTTTTTAAAGTTTTACAAATTTTCATATAAATTCATAAAATCATCGAAATTTTCTCTTCTTCGAATTACTTTTACTTCATTTTTATCAATCAATATTTCGGCTGGTCTAAATCTATTGTTATAATTAGATGCCATAACATAACCATAAGCACCAGCATCTCTAAAAATTGCAATATCTCCCTCTTCTACGTTTGGAAAAGGTATGTTTTTTGCAAATATATCAGAGTTCTCACAAATTTGTCCACATAAATTTACAACTTGTGTATTTTCTTCTTTATCATAAACTTCTACTCTATGTATAGCTCCATATAAAGCAGGTCTAATTAGTGTATTCATACCAGAATCCAGACCAACAAAAGTTTTATAACTATGTTTTATAGCTGTTACTTTTGATATTAAATAACCAGCGTTTGCTGTCAAATATCTACCTGGTTCCAAAACTAACTCAGGTGTACCAAAACCATATTTTTCACATTTTTCTTTAAATACTTCAGTTACCATTTGTCCTGTGCGTTAAATATTTAACTCTTGTTCATCATTAGAATATGGAATTCCAAAACCTCCGCCTATATCAACATATTCTGGTATTTTACCTATTTTATTAAACAAATCCCCAGCAATCATCATTAATTTATCTACTATTTCTGCAAAAAAGTAAGGTTCTAAATTATTTGAACCAGTCATCATGTGAATACCAAATCTTTCAACTCCATTATCCAATGCAAGTTTGTAAGCATCTAATGCCTTCTCGTATGGAATACCAAATTTAGCTTCAGTTCCTCCAGTTGTAATACCTTCAAATCCACCTCTACCTACGCCAGGATTAATTCTAAATGATATTCTTTTAGGTATATTTACTTTTTTCAGTCTATCAAAAGAAGTTATATCATCTAAATTTATTTTAGAATCAGAAAATGCAACATCGTTAAAATCTTCGGGTAATTCATAATTACCAGTATATAAGA
>JBDNHS010000555.1:0-7084 GCA_041688685.1 Kapaibacterium sp. (SeqCode) | reverse complement strand
TTCTGAATTTTAATTCTTTTTATTTTTTTTGAATTAAATTTATTAAAATAAATCTAATTTTTATTAACCATTCTGCTTTAACCGTAAATAGTTATTATCAAATATCTTCTTATTCACAATAAATTTATTGAAATTAATTTTATCAAAATAACTTATAGAAAATTCAATGACCAATATATTTGTTTGTATATTATTTTTGACTTTGATAATATCATTTTCTATTCCATATTTATTAGATATAGCTGATACCGCACTTATTAATTCATCTGCAAAGAATTTTGTATTAATATGATCTAATTTTAATTTTTCTAGATTATTATCCATTGCGAATATACAAGCAGCAGCCAAAATTCCAGCTTGTCTCATTCCCCCACCCAATATTTTTCTCCATTTCAGAGCTTTTTTAATTGTTGGTTTGTCGCCAATTAATATTGACCCAACAGGTGTTCCCAATCCTTTGGAGAAACATAATGAAATAGTATCAAAATTTTGGGCATAGTCAAACATTGATATACCAGAATAAATATGTGCATTCCAAAGTCTTGCAGCATCGAGGTGCATTTTGATATTTTTAGTTTTGAGATGATTGGCAATTTCAGTAATTTTAACATTATCCAAAACTAACCCACCATATCTATTATGAGTATTTTCGAGAGTAAATAAAGTAGTATTTGGATAATAATAAATGTCGTCTCTAATTTTGGGTTCTATTTGTTCTATACTTGGAACGCCAGATGGAGCATCAAAAGTACGGATTTGTACTTTGGAGATTATAGAAGGAGCAGCAGTTTCATAATAAAAAATATGACTATTTTTTTCACAAAGTATTTCGTCACCTTGTTGAGTATTAATAGCTATTGCAATTTGATTAGACATAGTTCCAGACGGCACAAATAAAGCATCTTCTTTCCCAAATAATTTTGCTACTTTTTGTTGTAATTCATTTATAGTTTCGTCTTCACCATAAACGTCATCGCCGACTTTGGCTTTCATCATAAATTCTAACATTTCTTGGCTTGGCTTCGTTACCGTATCACTTCTAAGGTCTATTATCATAATTTTATTAAGTAATTTTTGTTGAAAAAGATTAATTTACATTATTTTTTGAGTAAATCTCTTATTTCAGTTAATAATAAAATTTCATCAGAAGGAATTGCTGGAGCTGCTTCTTCTTTTTTATTTAACATACTTACTGCCTTTATAGCAAAGAAAATAACTATAGCAATAATCAAAAACTCAAAAGTAGTTTGGATAAACATTCCATAATTAATACTTATAGGTGCACCTTCTTTACCACCAATTACCCACTTAAGATTTTTGAAATTTACTCCACCAATCATCATACCAAGAGGTGGCATTATTAAGTCATTAATTACAGATGTAGTAATTTTACCAAATGCACCACCAACTATTACACCAACAGCCAAATCAAATACATTACCACGAAGTATAAACTTTTTGAACTCTTCTAACATACAAAATCCTAATTATTAATTTTGCAATTTACGAATAAAATAAGTTTAGTGTTCTGAAATTTACAAAATTCTTTTTTAATAGTGTATTTTTTATTTAAGTTTAACTTTAATATTTTAAAAAACGAACAATTAAGAAGTTATTCGTTTTATTTATAAAATGTTTTTCCAAAGGAAGCAAGTGGTCTTGACCCCTTGCTAACGAAGATTTATAGGACAATCACCCGTATGGTTAACCATACGGGTGATGAAAATTATAATAAACAACTAGGGGGTAAGCCCCTAGTTCAAAAACTCTATTTGTTTATCCAAAAACTACTGATGATAAAAGTTTATTACTTTCCTCTTCAGTAATGCCTTTTCTAAGAGCATAATCTTTTACTTGTTCATCAGTTATTTTGCCGACTGGAAAATATTTAGAATCTGTATAACCAAAGTATAATCCACTCACCGATGCAGCAGGTAACATCATATAAGATTCAGATAATTGTATTCCTAATTTTTCTTCAACTTGGAGTAAGTTAAATAATGCAGTTTTTTCAGAGTGATCTGGCAAAGAAGGATAACCATGTGCAGGCCTAATACTAAGATATTTTTCACCCATTAATTCAGATGGAAGTAGATTTTCATCTTTATTATATCCCCAATAATTTACTCTAACTTCTTTGTGAATGTATTCGGCGAATGCCTCAGCAAATCTATCTGCAATAATTTTGACCATAATTGCATTATAATCATCAAGGTCATTTTCATATTCTTTTACTAATTTATCTACTCCAAATCCAGTGGATACGGCAAATGCACCGATATAATCATCAACGCCAGAATCAATTGGTGCAATATAATCTGATAAGGCTATATTTGGCGTATCACTTGATACTTTTTCATTTTGCTGTCTGAGTGTATAAAAAGTATTCAATACTTTTTCTTTGTTTTCATCATATACGATTATATCATCTTCAATAGAGTTAGCAGGAAATATACCAATTACACCTTTGGCAGTAATTAGCTTATTTTCAATAATTCTATCAATTAATTGATTAGCATCATCAAAGATTTTTTTTGCCTCAACTCCTTTTTCAGGGTGGTCAAATATACTTGGGTACTTACCTTTAATTTCCCACGCCAAAAAGAAGTAAGTCCAATCTAAATATTCTCTCAAAATCTCTAATGGAAAATCTTCAAAAAAAGTTAGTCCTAATTTATTTGGTTTTGTAATTTGAGGATTTTGCCAATCTAACTTTAATTTATTTTTTCTTGCTTCTTTAAGAGATAACAGGTTTTTAAATTGATTTTTTTTGTAATAATTTTCTCTTAATTCTTGGTATTCATTTTTTGTATTATTTACAAATACTTCTTTTTTGCTTGTTAATAATGCACTTGCAACAGGAACACTTTTACCTGCATCTAAAACATAGATAACTGGTCCAGAGTAATTTGGGTCAATTTTGACGGCTGTATGTACTCTTGATGTAGTTGCTCCGCCAATCAATAATGGAATAGTTAAGTTATTTTTTTCCATTTCTTTAGCAATATGTACCATCTCATCAAGTGAAGGCGTAATTAATCCACTCAAACCAATAATATCAACTTTTTCTCTTATTGCTGTGTCAATTATTGTTTGTGCTGGTACCATAACTCCCAAATCAATAATTTCATAATTGTTACAAGCTAAGACAACCCCTACTATATTTTTTCCAATATCGTGAACATCTCCTTTGACTGTTGCCATAAGGATTTTTCCAGCAGAGGATTTGCCACTACCTTTTAATTCTTGTTCTATATATGGAATAAGATAAGCTACAGATTTTTTCATTACACGTGCAGACTTTACTACCTGTGGCAAGAACATTTTTCCACTTCCAAACAAATCACCGACTACATTCATTCCATCCATTAATGCACCTTCTATAACATTCAATGGGCTTGTTGATTCTTGTCTGGCTTCTTCTGTATCATCTACGATAAATTCCACTATTCCGTGAATTAGTCCATACTTAAGTCTTTCATTAACATCTTTTTCACGCCATTCTAATTTATTTTGTTGTACTTGTGCGTCTTTTTTATAACTTTCTGCTTTTTCTAATAATAAATCAGTTGAATTATTATTTTTATTTAAAAGGACATTTTTGATTAATTCAAGTAAGTCTTTTGGTATATCTTCATAAACAACTAATTGCCCTGCATTTACAATCCCCATATCAAGACCGCTTTGAATTGCATAGTACAAAAACACACTATGCATTGCTTCACGAACAGTATTATTTCCTCTAAATGAAAATGAGATATTACTAACTCCACCACTAACTTTGGCACCAGGTAGATTATCTTTAATCCATTTTGCTGCATTAATAAAATCAACAGCATAATTATTATGCTCTTCAATTCCGGTTGCAACTGTAAGAATATTAGGGTCAAAAATTATATCTTGAGGGTTAAACCCAACTTCATTTACTAAAATATTATAAGCTCTTTGGCAAATGGCAATTTTTTTCTCAAAACTATCAGCTTGTCCATTTTCGTCAAATGCCATAATTACGACCGCTGCACCATAATTTTTGATTTTGGTGGCTTGATATCTAAATGTGTCTTCACCTTCTTTGAGCGAAATTGAATTTACTATACCTTTACCTTGAATAGACTTCAATCCAGTTTCTAACACTGTCCATTTTGATGAGTCTATCATAAAAGGGACTTTCGCTATTGCTGGTTCTGTACCAATTAAGTTCAAAAAAGTTTTCATCGCATATTCGGAGTCAATCATACCATCATCCATATTGATATCAATGATTTGAGCACCATTTTCGACTTGTTGCAAAGCGACTGCTACAGCTTTTTCGTAGTCATCTTCCATAATTAATTTCTTAAATACTGAAGAACCAGAAATATTAGTTCTTTCGCCAATATTAATGAAGTTCGAACCTTCAAAATAAGACAATGGCTCTAATCCACTTAATTTTAAATTGCTTTTGATTTTGGGTAATTTTCTGGGGCTTAGTCCTTTTACAGCATCAGAAATACCTTTTATGTGATTTGGAGTAGTACCACAACAGCCACCATATATATTAATAAATCCATCTATTACATAGTCTTTGGCTACTTCACCCATATATTCTGCAGTTTCATCATAACCACCAAATTCATTTGGTAATCCAGCATTTGGATAAAGACTTGTAAAAACGCCACAAACATTTGATAATTCATCAATAAATGTACGCATTTGTTTTGAACCGAGAGCACAATTAAGACCAACACTCAATAAATTAGTTGTATGTGAAATTGAATAATAAAATGCCTCAACAGTTTGTCCAGACAGGGTTCTGCCACTCATATCTGTAATTGTTCCAGAAATCATAACTGGTAATTGGATTTTCGTATCTTCGAAAGCATCATTTACAGCCATAATCGCTGCTTTGGCGTTAAGAGTATCAAATATAGTTTCAATTAATATTATATCTGAACCAGCTTCAATCAAAACTTTGGCTTGTTCGAAGTAACAATCATATAAATCGTCAAAATATACTTTTCTAAATTCCGGTCTATTTACATCTGGCGATAAAGAAGCAGTTTGATTAGTTGGACCAATTGCCCCAGCTACAAATCTTGGTTTTTCACTTGTGTTGTATTTCTCTACAGCTAATTTGGCTAACCTTACAGCTTCAAAGTTTAGTTCTTTGGCTAAGTCAGCCATTTTGTAGTCAGCTTGTGAGATAGAATTTGCACTAAATGTATTAGTTTCAATAATATCTGCACCAGATTCTAAGTATAATTCGTGAATTTCTTGAATTATATTGGGCTGTGTCAGTGTCAATAATTCATTATTTCCCTTGACTAAATTAGGGAACTCTAAGTAATTTTTGAATCTTTCGCCACGGTAATCGTCTTCATCGAGTTTATGTCTCTGAATCATAGTGCCCATCGCACCATCTATAATCAAAACTTTTTGATTGAGTAATTTTGTTAGTAATTCAAAATTTTTGACTTCTTTCATCTTATAATTAATATTTTTGTATTTATTTTATTTTATTTTTTTTAGTATATAACTTGATAATAACGCATAAGATAGTATTTTGGTGGGAAATTTGGGAAAGTTCTATTTTAAAATAATTTAATTGCTAAATTCATTATCTTTTCTTTATCAAATTTATTATATTCATAATTTAATTTTTCTAACGTAAATATATATAATTTGATACGAACTCTTTATAAAAAATATAAATATCTTCTTTTTTATTGATGTTGTAAAAAAACATCATTTTAGATTTATAATCCTTAGATTCTAATATATTATAAAATTCTTTTTTAACTTGATTTAATATTTCCAATATTTACTCTCAAAATAAAAAAATATAATAGATTTAAAGCAGACACTGAAGAAAATAGAAATCATACCTCAAACTTTGTAAATGAGTATTTACATTATGTTATTTGTAAGAATTAACTACTTTTTTTTGCCCATAACTATATAATTTAAAAAAGTTTATTGTTCTTTTATGTTTTTTTGTTATATTGCGTTTCGTTTTTTAACAAAAATGAAAAAATATATTAACGAACGTAACTTTTTATTTATAAAAATCAACGTTCACTTGTTTAACCATTTTGTTAAGTTAAATATTTTTATTTGTAATTGCTTAAATTATGAATACAATAATATAGAATCTATTTAACTTAAACTTATATTACTTTTTGGGGCAAAAATGTCTGAAGCCGCTCATAATCCAGAAACTACTGAAACAAAAGTAGGATTTATGGATAACCTAAACTCTAACAAACAAGCTCTTCCATCATTAGAAGAACTACTAAACTCTGGATTTGATTTTTTGGAAATGGACGATGATTCTTTTTCCAAACTAACTGAGTCAACTGTACAAAACATCAAAGAAGATGAGTTAGTACGTGGTAGAATTATACTATTATCTAAAGATGAAGTTCACGTTGACATCGGATTTAAGTCTGTTGGAATAATTGCAAGAAATGAATTGATAAACTCAGATACATTCAGTATTGGAGATGAGTTAGATGTTTATATCGAAAAGATAGAAGACAGTACCGGTAAATTGATTTTATCAAGAAAACGTGCTGACTTTATGAAAACTTGGGAAGATATTCTTAATTTACACACTAAACAAGAAGTTACTCAAGTTAAGATTTTACGTAGAATCAAAGGTGGTATGGTTGTAGATTTATTAGGTATTGAAGCATTCTTACCTGGGTCTCAAATTGATGTAAGACCAATCAGAGATTTCGATGGTTGGGTTGGTAAAACAATAGACGTAAAAGTAGTAAAAGTAAATCATCCAAATGAAAATGTTGTAGTATCTCATAAAATATTACTTGAAGAGCAAATTGCAGAACAAAGAACTTCTATTATATCTAAATTAGAAAAAGGTTTAGTATTAGAAGGTACTGTAAAAGCAGTAGCTGACTTCGGTGTATTCGTTGATTTAGGTGGTGTTGATGGTTTAGTACATATAACAGATTTATCTTGGGGTAGAGTTTCTCATCCATCTGAAATATTAGAATTAGACCAAGTGGTTAAAGTTGTAATATTAGATTTTGATGAGAGCAAAAAACGTATTTCTTTGGGTATGAAACAACTTACTTCTCACCCT
>JBDNHS010000554.1:0-2718 GCA_041688685.1 Kapaibacterium sp. (SeqCode) | reverse complement strand
TTCGACAAAGAATATTTTAAATAAATAATTATAATGATACTTACAATTTTTAATTATTGTTTTGTGGTGCTTATTTGTCAAAGTTTCATTAATCCATTTAAAAAACACTCTTTTAATTTGACCAATGGATAATTCTGGTTTGTAAACATATGTGGTTATTAAATAATACATAAAATATATTCTAAAATAAGTAAAAATTTGGTCATTATTATTAGTAAAATACGTATTTGTTATATCATTTAATAAATCATAATGAGTGGTCTTTAAAACATTAAAATAATTATCTTCTTCATCATTAGTATTAGATATATTATCCTTAATATTATTTGCGCTATTACTCATAATATATGTTATATATGTTATATATGTTATTATATATTAAAAAATTGATATATTTAATATAAATAAAGAAATTAAAGTAATATTTACTATTATTTATATTAATGATTAATTTATCAAATAATAATATATCGGATATTGATAATAATATTGAACTGTTAAATATTATAAATAAAAATGAGGAAAATAAAATTTTAAATTTAGATTTTAATAGTATCAAATCATTTGATTTTTTGAAAATCAAAGATAATTATCAAGAAATTCATTTATCGCATAATGAATTAGTTGATATTAATTTAACAAATGTTAAAAGAGACAAAATAATTTTAACTTACAATAGTATTTCTAATATAGTGGTTCATAATTTACATTGTAATCATTTGGATATTTCAAATAACACAATAAAGGATATAATATTTATTGATTGTGTAATAAATATTTTAGATTTGAACACAAATTGTATCGAGTCAATAAAATTTGCCAATACTAAAGTCAAAGAATTAGATTTGTCAATCAATAAACTTAAGATTTTAGATTCTTATCCAGACGCAATCGAAAAAATTAATTTATTTGCAAACAAATTACTTGGAATAGCAGATATGCCAAATACTATTAAAAAAATGGATATATCAGATAACAAATTAAAAGAACTTACGTATATATCTAATAATTTAGTACAGTTAGATATTAGTAAAAATTTATTAACAGAATTTAATGTAAGTCTTCTACCAGATTCATTAAATTATTTTGATATAACTGAAAATAATATAAGGGATAAGACAATTTTTAATTGTTTAACAATTCCAAATTCTATGTTTGATTCAGAATCAGAATTAGAATCAGAATTAGAATTAGAATCAGAATCAAAATTAGATATGGAACTTATTCCCAGACAAAAAATAGTTAATGCAAATTATTACGATAATAATAAAAAATTTATGCATCAATTTATAAATGAAAATAATTTCACGGAAGAAAAAGAAGATAATTCATCTGATTCTGAACTTTCAATAAAATTAACAAGAAAACATATACAAACAATTGAATTATCTGATGGTTCTGAAGAATGGGATAATTTAGATGAAGCTTGTGATATTGGTGCTTTACCAGACACTGATTCTGACACTGATTCTGACGATGAGGCATCATCAAACAAGGTATCAGATAACGAATACAATTTATGGAGTTTTACCAAACAAATTGACAATCAAAAAGTAGAATCATCGGATAATAATATTGAAGAAAATATTTCAGATGATGAAATATCTCGAGCATTGAAAGAATATAAAGAAAATATTAAGGATACAGAATATACAGAAAATATCAAGGATAAAGAATATAAAGAATATAAAGAATTAAAAAAGACACCCGAGTCTAATAACAATACAAATACAAATACAAATACAATATCACAAGATATATTTGATTTTTTAAAAGATGATAGTTCAGCTGAGTCTGAGTCTGATTCTGATTCTTGTCCAATATATATGCCTTATGATTTACATTTTGAAATAGTTATTTAAGAATAAATTTATATAAAAAGAATAATATCACCATGAATTTATTTATTATATTTATCATTTTTTTAATAATATTAGGAACAAAATTTATTAATTATTATTCTAATTTTTTTCATATGTATAAGCAATTGGATAATTATGAAAAATTAAAATATTTTAATAACAATACATTAATAAAATTAATAAGTAAAAATTCAAAATTAAAGATGTTTGTTACGCTATATATATTAACACCGTTAATTAAAATAAATTATGTTTTGATATCGACATTAATTTATTTATTATATGCATTATGTGAAAATGAGATGGATAATATATTAATTAAAAATAGTATTGATAATAGTATTGATAATGATTATAAAAATTTCCCTTTCACTGATATCAATGTTGAGGATACAAAGCCAATTATTAATTTTATCAAGAATAACGATATAAAATTAATAAATTTAAATGATAAATTATGTACATCAACAAGTTCTCCGAACACTCTTAAGGATGATGTTGATTTATTTATGTCAATGGTAAATTTAAATGATAAAATAGTTGACTTGTCTGACCCCAGTCTATCAAATAGCAATTTAAATTTGACAAAATTATCAAACATTTTTATAAGTAATATTATAGTGGATGAACAAGAAAATAATATGACAGGTAATGATGAAAATATTAATCAATATAAAAATAATGAATTTAAAATCGAGGAATTAAATGAATCTACAACAGAAGAACTAAGCGAATATTTAATAAATGATATCAAGTCAGAATTAATTAATATTCATAAACGTACAGAATCAATAGAAATAATAAAACCAATAGAAGAATTAGAGCATGTAGATGAAATAGATGAAATAGATGAAAT
>JBDNHS010000553.1:0-2410 GCA_041688685.1 Kapaibacterium sp. (SeqCode) | reverse complement strand
TTTAAAATAGTTTTTTAAAATATTATAAGAAAAGTTAATTTTTGATGCTTTCTGAGTATTAGTTGTAGATTCTATTTCTAATTTTAATTTATCAGGGTGATACAGCTTAATTAATTTTTTATATTGTGATTTAATTACTTGAATATCGTCATTAGGTTCCATTTCTAATTCAATAAAGGCAGTATAAATTTCTTTACTATATTTAGAATAATTATTTTTACTGCTATTAGATTTATTGGTATTAGAATTAGAATTAGAATTAGAATTAGAATTAGAATTAGAATTAGAATTATTAGAATTTGCAGACTTATTTCTATAACCTGCATTTGAGTAAGTATTTTTTTGATTTTGATAATTGTTGGAATTAGGATTAGAATTATTTGAATCATTAAGTTCATCAATAATATTTTTTAATTAATTATCTTCTTCTTCTAATCTTTTTTGGAAGTCGGAGTTATCTTTTCTATAACTTTTACCAAAATTTAAAATTCTATCTATTAATTGACCCATAGAGATAATATTTTTGTATTTTCATTTGTTTATTATTTATATGAAAATTTGACGTGTGTTGTGTCATTTTGTTTTTGTAATTTTGAACACTAATATTTTTTGTTTTTAAAATATAGAATTTATTTATATTGATTAATTAATTTCAATATAAATTAAACCTTTTAAAAAAACAATAGTCTAACTATTGAAAACAAACTTAATAATTAAAATTAATTGCAAGTAAAATCTAATTTATATATTGAAGATGAAGTTATTATCCGAGAATATGTAGATAATAAAAGTAATAGAGCGGCAAATGCTTTCGTAAGAAAGTATCAATCGTTTGTATATCACACAGCATATAGATATGTAAATAATTATGAAGATGCAGATGAGATTACACAAGAAGTTTTTATAAAGGCACTTTTTAATTTACATAAGTTTAATAATCAAAGTAGTATCAAAACTTGGCTTTATACGATTACTAAAAATCTTTGTTATACATTTAAGTTAAAAAATAAATTTTTGAATATATTTGTTAGAAATAAAAAAGACCAAATAGACATTTTAGATAATCTTAGTTTTAATGATATTCCTTATAATACTCAAACTCCTGATAATATATTAGAGTTTAAAGAATTGAATGATAAATTTGAAGAAGTTTTGAAAACCTTGCCAGAGAAACAAAAAGAGACTTTTGCACTAAGATATTTTGACAATTTAAGTTATAAAGAAATCTCTGAATTGTTAAATATAACTGAAGGTGGAGTTAAAGCCAATTATTTCCAAGCAACAAAAAAAATTGCAACTGAAATAAATAAATTTAAAAGTGAAATCAATACATTAAACAAATAAATGAAACAACCAACAACGAAAAAGCTTACAGAACAAGATATGAAAGATTTGGTATCGGATTATTTATTCGGTGACTTGAATAGTTACGAAAAAGATAATTTTGAAAATAATATCGAATTTTTCCCTGAAATACAAAAAGAAATTGAAGAATTTAGAGGTGCATTTGAATTTGTAAATAAAATTAGATACGAAGATAATATTATTCAGAGAAGTAAAAATATATCTATCAAAGTTCAAAGTAAACTTAATAAAACCCAAAGTAAATTTGTCAATTTTTTTAAATATTTTGCACCAGTTTTGTGTTTGATCTTATTAATAATTTTAGGTAAATATTACGTTTCAGATGAATTTATTGGTAATACATTAGCCACAGTGGGCATATATACAGAATCAAATCGAAATATAAATAATAATGAAAATTATGCTAACGAAGATAATCTAAAATATTTAAATTCAGAACCAAAACCTATTATTACACTCTCGGACATTACAATTTTGATGCAAAATGACAATGAAGATAATAATTCTAATAATTCTAATAATAAAACTGAAAACAATTACTCTTACCAAAACTTGAATAATGTTATTGATTTAATAAATGGAGTTAATTCGATTGATAATCATTTTAGCAACTTTGTTTATCTAAAATCAATTACAACTGAGGCAAATATAATTAATGATGAAATTCTAGACAATCAATCTTTAAATAATTCAATTGCCTTTGACTATATGATAACTTCACTTAATGAAGATGAACTTACGTACATACTTAATAATTTCTAAACTTAATTTACTTAACATAATATAAATAAAATGAAAAAAACAAACAAATCAAAAAATCAAACATTATTAATATTTTTAATATTAATAGGTATATTCTCTCTTACAATTAATAATATTTCTTTTGCAAAAAAGAAGAATATGGAAAGACTAAAAACAATGAAAAAAGTTAGACTTCTGGAATATTTAGATTTAAATCCATCAAAGTCCGATAAGTTTTTGGTGAAATTTAATGAATATGAACAAAAACACGAAAATATATCAATGGAAATACGCTCAAATATTG
>JBDNHS010000552.1:0-7728 GCA_041688685.1 Kapaibacterium sp. (SeqCode) | reverse complement strand
TGTTTTGATACTGCATTAAAACACATTACTAAATGTGAATTATGTAAAAAAGAAATATCTAAAAAAAAATCGGTTAAATTTGATAATGATTCTGAAATAATAAATAAAAAAATAGAAGATAAAATATCGTGTTCTTCAAGTCTAAATAGTTTTATTAACAATTTGAGAGAAATGAAAAATAATAAAAATTCAAGGACAGGGTATAACAACGAAACTTTAATTGAACTGGTAAAATCAGCAAAAAAACCAATTAAAACTAAAGAACATTTTGAACTAGAGACTGAAATGCAATCTCAAATGGAATCACAGTCTCCTCCTGCTAAACCAATTGCTCAATCTATTGTTAAACCCCAAGAAGATAATACCCAATATCAAAATATGATGATCCAAAATACTATTCAAAAATATTTTGAGGATATGGAGGAGAAAAAAGAATTAAATGAAAAATTAAATAAAATATATGAAATATTAAATTTAGAGATAAAAAAAAATGAAATTATTGAAAAAGAACGTAATTTGACACAATATAAAAATAATTTAACGAATTCTACAGAATATTCCGGGACTTGGATATTAATTGGAATTAGCATAGTAATAATATTATTGATAGTCGATATTATTCTCAGAATAAAATTTTAAAAAATTGATTATATTTTTCCTATAAATTTAGAATTTTTCCAAGAAATAAAAATTCTATTATTATTAATTACCAAAGTATCAAAATTCTTTTTTCTTAATTTTTCTTGTATAGAATTAAGACATTCATAAGAATTATATAACTTACATCCAAAATGTGCATCTAATACTTGAAAAAATATATCTGTCATATTAACATCAATTGCACTATTTATTTTCATTAAACATTCATTATATTTTACTTCATATAATTCTTGAACTTTTTTTTTTTCAATGTGTTCATTATATTTAATTTTATTAATTAAATAATCATCTGTCAGCTTTACATATGGATTTAAATTTGGTATTAAATCACTAACATTTAAATTGTGTATTGAAAAGTTAGTAGGTTCATTCGTTATACTTTTTGTTAAATTATAATTGTCATCAAAAATATTTTTAATGTTAATATTATTCATTTAACTATATATTATTATATAGATAAATAAATGGAAGATATTCCGTTATATCAAGGAAAAAGAAAAAATATTTTAGTAATTAGTGGTGGAGGGCTTAAGGGGTTCAGTGCATTGGGAACAATTACTAGACTGAAAGAACTAGAAATAATTGATAATCCTGATATTTACTGTGGGACTTCAGCAGGTGCTTGTATTTCACTACTTTTAATTATCGGTTATACCTCGCAAGATATTTATGAAATTTTATCAGAACTTGATATGAGCAAAATGGTTGTTAATAATATAGATAATATTTTAGAAGAGGTATATATTGGATTAAATTTATGCGACCCAATAATTTATACGGTAGGATATATGATGAAAAGAAAAGGATTTAGTACTAAAATAACTTTTAAAACGTTATTTGAAAAAACTGGTAAAAAATTAATTATTACTGGTGTTTGTTTAAATGATGTCAGTCTACATTATTTTTCACATGAAAATTCTCCCAATATGGAAGTTCTAAAAGCTATTACTATTAGTATATCAATACCAATAATTTTTAAACCATGTAATTATAATAATAAATTATGGTTGGATGGTGGAGTTATGAATAATTATCCAATTGATTTATTTAATAATAAATTAGATGATGTTATAGGAATTTATTTAGACGAAGAATATAATACTTATGATAATTTTGAAGATATGCAAAGTTATATTTATCAAGTATTACAATGCATTTTTAGGGGAATGAATTATAACAAATTAGAAATGTATAAAAATAATACAATTCATATAAAAACAAAAAGCCATTCATTTGGCTATGAAATGAATAAAACGGATATTGAAGAATTATACCAAACCGGATATTCGGCTGTCAATGAAAAATATCTAGTTTGAAATTTATTATAATATTTATTATTAGTCAGTTATAGCATTAATATAAAATGACAATCATATAAATAAATTACTTTACAATAAGTAATTTATTATTAAAATTATTATAATTATTAAAATTATTCAATTTATTATTATTTTAAATAGTCCTCTTTTTAACATTATTAACTGTATCTACTTTTATCATATCATCATCATTAATATGGTTTTTAGTTTTTAAAAATGTTTCAACATCAGTTCTTCTTTTAGAATTAGAAATTAGAGTAGTTTCTACTTCTTCTAATAGTGATTGTTCTTCTTGTCTTCTCTTAGCTAAATACAAATCAATATCTTTCCCTTCTAATCTTGAATCTGATTTTCTATTGTTTTTCCATTCGGTAAAATTCTGTAGTTTAAAATTTTTAATTTGTTCTTTAGAATTGGTGGAATTATTATCTAACATTGTAAATAAACTACTTGGCAAATGTTCTTCTTCATCTATAAATGAAGAATAATTTGTATCAAAATAACCAGGCAATGTATCTAATGTACCAAATTCAGTATTTATAATTTCAGTATTGGCATTGGCATTGGCATTGGCATTAGATTCTTTTATATATTCTAAAACTTGACCTATATGCAAATCCGGATTATCTTCAATAATTGATTTCAATTGCTGGTCATTTGATTCAATATTTATAGCTTCTCTTTCAAAATTAATATCATTAATTCTTTTTGTAGTATCGTTCGTATCTAATATTTTTTCCTTAAAGTCTTCTCTATCTTTGAATACATCATCATATATTTTATCTAATTCGTCTTTTGTCATTTTCTTTTTATTATCAGTGATTGCCAAAAAATCTTTAAATTGATCTTTCATTGAAAAAAATGTATCTTCTCGTTCTAATTCATTGAAACTATTTTTTAAATAATACAAATCATATTCTTTTCTAGTTTCTTTGTTTGATAATGTTTCATACGCTTTTGAAACTATCTGGAACATTTCAGAATTACCATTTTTTTGGTCAGGATGATATTTTTTTGCTAAATCTATATAATTTTTTTTAATTTCTTCAACAGTAGCTTCTGTATCTATATCTAAAATTTTATAGTAATCGATAAATTTATCATTATCGTATTGATTTTCTAATGAATCAGCCATATTATTAGTGTTATAGTAATAATATTTTATATCGATAAAAAATAAATAAAATAAACACAATAATTTTTTAATAAATTAAATATTTAATTTATTTAGCCATTTTGTTAATAGTATTAAGTGAATTTGCTGGACTAATTTCTCCATTAAGTTTACCTGTTTTATTATTTGTTAAAACTACAGCAGCGGGTACATATTGAACCTCATATTTATTAAATAATCCTTTGGGGTCTTTGTCAGCATAAATCTTCTTTACTGATACATTACCATTGGCCATTTTATTTAATTTACCCTTAAGACGAGTAAATTTCTCTTTATCATATTGAACGCAATGAGGACAAGTTTTACTTAAAAATACAATAAGTTGAGCTTTTTTAGCAGGAACTGATGAATTTTTTTCACTTGCTTCATCATCAAATGCATCGCCATATGTTGCATCACCGGCTGTACCATTAACCCCAGAATCAAATGCAGAATCTTGTTCAAAATTCTCATCTTGTGCAAAATTTTCAGACTTGGAAGGACTAATATAAAAATAAAAAATTAAAAGAACGACTATTAAAATAATGGCAATCAGAATGTCTTTATCCATAATTATGTATATATATATATATATATTAAATATATTTATTAAAAAATATAGTTATAGTTAATTATATTTTTATAAATTATAAACTTAATTATTGTAATTTCCAAATATAAAATATTTAATATAGAGAGTTTTTTTGAAATAATAATATAATATTTTTAATAAAATTTATTTTCTATAAATAAATATATACATTCAATGTCAAATTTAAAATTAGGTATATTTGATAACCTTGCCGGATATCTTACCGCTGCCACTACAGAATGTAGTGGAGGTGTCGACAATTGCGGAAGTGACGATAAGACATATAACAGATACTATATGCAAAAATATTATGCACCCAAGCCACATATGGCTAGAGATGAAGATGTTGCTGCACCTTTTACTAATGCAGTCGTTGCCCTCGGTATGAAAATAAGAGGTTATGATGTTTCTACAGGTGCATCCCCATCCCTTAAAAAAATCTTATTAGATTGTATTTCATTAAATGTTGAGAAATTAACAGTTGGCGTTCCTCTTACTCCTGCTACTGCAACGGCTGACTTAACTGGTGATGTCGAAGGTAAATTGAGTACCGCTAATGAAGTATCCGACCTTAAATTAGCTAACCCTACCGCATTCATTGGACTATTGACTGATGATGTAGCTAAAAGTCCCATGTCGGATGTGGATAAAGCTAATGCCGATATTCAATTAAAAAAATTGAAGTTTGATGATGTAGCCACTACTTTTAAATTGACTAGATTGGCTACAGTTGATGCAGTGGCTGAAGGAAAAGCTATTAAAGATAAATTAAAAGAAAAACTCAATGAACTACTCACTAAATGGGTTGCTGATAATTATAGCGTTGACACAATTACTGGCGAATCTTCTAAGGATTCAGCAACTGTCTTAACTGCACTAAAATCAGGCAATGTTTTAGAAAATGAGTTATTTTTATTTAATGAATTTTTTGATGTTATGAAACTAAGTTCTGATGGTACTTGGGCACCGTGCTCTATATCTGATATTGATTTAGCTAACTTAAAATCTTTCCGTATTAATACAAAACTAGAAGATGTTGATTTGGGTACTGGTGTTGGAAAAGTAAAAGTACCAAAAATTGCTAATTTTTTACCAATACTTAAATCTGGTAGAATTTGGTATAATAAAGATAACCAACAATCAAATTCAAATCCATTTATATTAAGAGCTTTATTGTATGCAGGTTATACTAATACAGTTGCTACTATATTACCGGATTTTAATTCGTCAAAAGGTTCAACTGATTTACAACTTGACATGGAATTATTAATGAGAGATATTATTTTAAGAAGTACTACCCCTGATGCACATGTTTCTGAAACTGATACAGAGAACATTGCTGAAGCTTTAAAGGGAAGTTGGATAAGAGTTGGTGAAAATACATGGAAACATAAATTACCGGATGGAACTGTAGTTACAATTAAACCAAATACTCCAGAATTTGATGAAGAAATTTCAAAAGAAGTAAGTAATTGTGCTTCTATTGGATTTTCCACAGACCCAGTTCAATGTGCTGCCTTCTTAAGAAATGTTGCCCTTGAAAACCATGAACAATTGGCACAAGTTGCACTACAAATGGGAGACAAAGTTGCAGCTGAAACTGTTGCACAAATACACCCTAGATTTGCTCTTGCTATTCTCAAGGCTTTTGGATTCCGCCGAAAAGTATGCAAGGATAAAGTGGCTGGACGTCAATTAGAAAAGATGCAAAGAGTTCAAGAATGGATTGATAAATTTGTCGATAAGAAATTCAAAGATGCAAAGACTGTTAAAGAAATCAAGAATAATGACAAATTAAAACATTTCCTTGATTTGTTAGCTCAATTAGTCAATTCAAATCCTTCTATATTAAATGATGGATTAGTTGTTGAAACTGAAGAAGCTTCGGGTACTGTTGTTGTACCTGCAGATTTAGCTTTAAGAAAAATTGCCCCAGCTCAATCCAAAAAATCCGGCAAACCCGTTCTTGCTTGGGGAGATATTCAATCCAATATGAACAAGGTTTATGGTTCTTTCTCAAAGGGTTTAACTTTTGATGGAATGACTACTAACTCACCTTTCGGTATGACCAACTTGTTCCCTCAAATGAGCATGTTCACAGGTTCTCACGTTGTAGGTTCTACTTATGGTAGTATGGGCGGTGGTATGAAAGGGGGGATGAAAGGTGGTGAAAATGATATTAAAGTTTTCTTACAAGATCATCAAACCGGACTTGAATATTCAAGAAATGTCCAAAAGATCATTTTTGAATTAGTTGAAAATTTAAAAAGAAATTCTAACAAGACATTATCTGAGGATGAAATTAAATCAATTGGCAAAAAACTTAAAGATTTTGAAATGTTAGAGAGAGATTTATTCGAAACTGCTTGGAACATTCAAAAATATTCTCAATTACTCAAGGTTGTTGAAGCAGAAAATAGACCAGAAATTATTACAGTTGCACATGTTGAGAAATACGTTTCCAAGTATAATCATTTACTTGGTAGATATGACAAAACAGGCAGTAGTTTTAACACTTTAATTTCTTTATTAAAAGATTGCTGTGATGGTGGGGAAGAATCCGGTGAAAATTGCAAAACCTTATAAATAAATATATATTAATGTTAATTGCATAATATTTTTTTGTTAAAATTTTATATTAAGTAAAAATATAAAATTAAATTAATTTGATTAATAATTAGAATTAAATATTGTACCGGATACTCCATGTACTATTCTCAGTACGTTATGAGTAACCGCATAAGTTTTAAAAATATATTTGTTATATTTTTCGTCAATTCTTCTAAAAATAGTATTAATATCAAATGTATTTAGACAAGACATATTACAAGAACCGGATGCTTGTATATTAATTGGATATAATGAAAATGTACTTATTCCAAATCCGGAAGGAATTTTAGCCATTGGAAAATTATAAAAAGGTTCTAATAAATTATAATAGCTCATGGGAAAGGATTCTATTTGTCCAATAGAATTATAACTTAGATATGCGGATAAAATAACAGGATTGCCTGTTATTTGACCTAAATCATTTCGTATAAATGTATCTTTATAATTAAAAAAATCATTTACATTTGGATTTTGTAAATAAGATATTTGACCCATAAATACAAACCATTTACAAGGATTTAATATTTGGATACTATTTTTATTGCTTAAATTTTGTAAATTCATATTTCCAGTAAAAAAAATTTGTTCAATTATATATTCATGTTTATCATTATAAAATTTATTTCTTTCGTCCCTATCTAAATAGATATAATCAGTTAATATAAATATATTTTTTATTGGTATATCTATCAGTTTTTTAAACATATAATTTTTTTCAATATATATGGTATTCGGATTTGTATCGGATGATGGTATTGGTACGTATATGGACTTGCTATTTACTCCAAATATAATATAATTTATTTTTTTATTTAATCCATTTTGTATAATATCCAATAAATTACTAGAAAATAAATTATTTAAATAGCTTGATGTGGTAGTTATGAACGAATTATCTGATATTTTCCTGTAATAAAGATTATAATTCATTATATTCATTTCACCTGTCTCAATATCCCCTGGGTCAATACTGTCAAATTCCGCCCAAGAAACCCCCAGCTGAGAATATTGTACAAGTGGTTCTCCTATAATACCATTCCCGTAATATTTTTGAATTTTAATATAATTTGTGGGTGAAAAAATTGCACAATAATCAAATTCTTTTAGTTGTACATTAAATCTAATTGTATTATATTCAAGACATAAAATAGGAAGAGCCATGCCTGAATTATTACAAAACCAAAAATACATTGGGATATGAAGTGTATAAGATTTAATTCCTTCTGATGTAGTATGCAATGTGTATAATTCCGGAATATTTCCTATGTATTGGTTAAGAGAACTATTAAAATTTGTATAATTTAATTCGTCTAAAACATTAAACCATTCTCCCCACATTCTAGAAATAACTTGACCACTAATTTCAATTTCCACATAATCAATTAATGCATATG
>JBDNHS010000551.1:0-8808 GCA_041688685.1 Kapaibacterium sp. (SeqCode) | reverse complement strand
TAGATATAGTTCCAATAATTTTAGCTGGCTATTTTTTTAATGGTGTGTATAATAATTTATCGGCTGGTATTAACATAATGAAACAGACTAAATATCTCAGTTATTCAATAATTATTGCTGCATTATATAATTTGACTTCTAACTTTATTTTTATTCCAATTTGGGGATATAGAGTTGCTGCTTGGAATACTTTGATAAGTTATATGATATCTGCATTTGTGATTTATTACAATGGTCAAAAAGTTTACCCTATTAGTTATGAATGGAAAAGGGTGTTAATAATTATATCAAGTTGCCTGATTACATATATTGGATTCAATTTATTAATTAATATAATTAATGTAGAACTTTTTATTAATATTAAATTTTTGAAAATAATTTTTATAGTTATTTTTATATTTCTATTATATATTTTTAAGTTTTTTGAAAAAAGTGAAATTGACCTTATGAGAAGACTTTTAAAAAGATAAATATTATTTCGTAGTTTTGTTTTTCTGCACCTGTGGCGCAACTGGATAGCGCATCAGATTTCGACTCTGAGGGTTGGGGGTTCGATTCCCTCCAGGTGTACAATTTAAAATCATTAAGTAGTTTAGAAACAAGCGTTTAAGGATTTTTTTATTTTATAAATTAAACAATTTTTTGCACTTTTTTCAAAATACTCTTATTTTATTAAACTTCCCACACCCTATCACTTCAATTCAATAAATTTACATTTGAAATTACTTTGTATTATTATATTGAAAATTGTAAACATATACATCAAATTTTATATTTTTAAAAAGAATTGAACCTATTATAACCTACAGGAAAATAATTTGCATTATTTTCAAATATCAACTCAAAACCATTAAAAAGTTGTTCATTTGCATCAAATGACTTATAAGCAGGTTATTAATTTCTTTGATATAAACTACTAACTTTCCAACAATCAAAGCAAAATTCTATGCTCTTGATAAAGTGTGCAAAATATATTTATATTTCAAAATATCAAATGTACTTCAGCTCCACCATTAATTGAGTTTTGTACAGTAATATCAAAATTATGCATTTCCATTATTACTTTTGCTGCAGCCATGCTCAATCCAGTACCTTCTGAATGAGACAACAAATCATCTGAAGACACAAATAATTTAAAAGCATTCTGTAAAAAACTTTTAGAGAAACCAACACCATTATCAATAATTTTTGCAACAACATTATTATTTTCATTTTGTAGGGATATTTCAATTATTGAATTTCTATCAGATTTTTTTAAAGCATTATCTAAAATAATTTCAAAAACTTTTAAAATCAAACTAATATCCATGTTAAACATTTTATTAACATTTACTACTGATTTGACTATTTCTATGCTTTTATCATTTATTTTGTCTTTAAAGTTGAATAGTGTTGTTTCAATAATATCTTGAATATTTTCTTGATAAAAAGTTGATTCATATTTATCCGTTTGGATTCGAGTAATTAATAATGATAATTCAGCGAATTTTCTTAATCTTGCTTCTGATGAAAGAATATCTAATGCACACTCTTTAATGAATTTATCCTCTGTTACTTCAGCAATTATTTTAGCATTTCCATTTATTCCGAATAGTGGTGTTTTTAATTCATGTGAAAGTAAACCTAAAAAATAAGTTTTGGCTAAATCTAATTTTAATAATTTTGCATTCGCAAATTCTAAATCAATTCTCTGCTGTTTTAGTTCCAAATCTCTGTTATATCCTTTTAAAGCTTCATTAATAGTTAATGTTAAATCATTTGTTTCCCAAGGTTTTGCAATGTATCTATATAAACCAGCATTATTTATAGAATTAATAACACCTTGAATTGTTGCTTGACCAGTTAACATAATTGTATATATATTATTATTCAAAAGTTTCATTTTCATAAGTAGTTCATCACCTTTCATTTCAGGCATAATATAATCAGTAATAATTAATGGTACATCAAAATTATTTTCCAACAATTCATTATATATTTCAATTGCTTCTTTGCCACTTTCAGCAAATTCAATTGTATAATCATTTGTTAAAAAACTTTTAAGTTCATTTTTCAAACTATCTAAAATTATTTTTTCATCATCTACACAAATTATTGTACTTTTCCTCATTTTATATCTTTTTTAATTTTTACCATATATTTTCTTACTTTTGAGAATAAATGTTGAGTGACAATTTTCAACATTATAATATATTTTTACTTATAAGTATTCTTTATAAACATAAATTGGTTCTTCCTATCCATAAATCTTTTTCGTTTGAATTATATGATTTATTCTCAACTGATTAATTTCATCTTCAGAATTTAAAATGACTTTCCCTTCTAAAGTATTTAGATTTTCTGATAACTTCATTCCAACTTTCAAATTTTCAACGTTGACAGCAATAATCTTGTTTTTACCAGATTCATCAATTTCATTTGTTAGATTTAATTGAATTGCTTCAATCAATATTGGGTCATATATTGTTATTTGATTCTTAAATAATTCAAGTATTTCTGTATCTAATAACCCTAAAGTTTTATTTTGGTCATAATCTAAAGCAATTCTTAATATTTTTGAAATTTTTAAAGCTTGTGGAGATTCAGCGTAAATAAATTCTCCTATATACTCATCATCAAACATATTAAAAATCCCAAATGCAATATTTTCAAAACTTGGAATTGGATTTAATAGTTCAAAAGTTTTAAATGGATGTTGGAAAAATATATTTGATTCTTCAGTATTCATATTTTCATTTTTTAAGTATTTATCTACTATATTAACATCAATATCAATACAACCTAATTGACATAATAGTGCTGCCATTTCAAACTCCCAAGTATTTTCAACTTCTAAAATATTTATTATTTTTTTTGTTATATCTTTAACTCTAATTGATTTTTCAAAAATACTTCGATTAGAACTTGAAACAACATTTATTAATGTTGAAGTAAAACCTTCTAAGGTTTTATTTAAAATTTCTTGAATTTGGTCTCTTTGCTTTTCAGTTTCTTTATTTTTTTCAGGAATTTTTAATTTTAAAGAGTTATTTAATTCAAACAATTCTTTTTGCTGTTTTTGAATTTTCAACTCTCTATAATAACTTTTAAAAGCCTCAGTAACAGTCAAATCTAAATCAACATTATCCCAAGGTTTGGCTATGTATCTATAAAGATTAGCTTTGTTTACAACATTTCCAATACCTTCTACAGTTGCTTGACCAGTCAATAATATTTTTCTTGTTAGTGGCAATATAGAATGAACTTTTATTAAAAATTCATCACCTTTCATTTTTGGCATAAGCCAATCAGATATAATGATAGGTATTGTAGTTCCATTTCTCATTAATTCATCAATCAATTCAAAAGCCTCATCTGTTGTTTCAACTATTTCAACAGTTAACATTTCACTAAATGACTTTTGAAGTTCAAACTTTAAACTGTCTAAGACTATTTTTTCGTCATCTAAACATATTATAACAGGTTTTTTCATATTTATTCTGATAATGGTAAATAAACAGTAAATTTTGTACCCAAACCTAATTCACTTTCAACTTCAATTTTACCGTGATGATTTTTAATTATTTTATTTACAATATCTAAACCCAAACCTGTGCCCTCACCTTGTGGTTTAGTAGTAAAAAACGGTTCAAATATCCTTTTTTTAATTTCTTCAGTCATACCTAAACCATTATCTTTAAATGAAATTATTGCAAAATTATCTTTTATTTCAGTTGATATAGTTAACGTGCCTTTATTTTGCATTGCATAAATGGCATTATGGATTATATTTGTCCATACTTGACTTATTTGGTCTGGAATAAATTCAAATGTTTCATTGATATTAAATGCCCTTTCTATTTCTATACCTTGCTTAATAATATTATTATAAATAATTAGAACTGTTTCTATACTATCATGAATATTACCTTTTATTTTCTTACCTTCAGAATCAAAACGAGTAAAATTCTTAATAGAATATACAATTTTTGAAATTTTTTCAATTGCTGTTGTAATTATATCATTTCTAAATTTAATACTTGAAAGTTTTGTAGCAGCATTTAGGATTTCTACAGCATTTTGATTTTTAAGTATTAATTCATAATCTTGAAGATTTTCATAAATACCTAATTCAATAAGTAGTTCAGCAATTGTTTCATAATTTGTAATTTTTAATTCTTTTAGATTTGATTCAACTGAACGCTTTTGAGTTCTTTCTTCTCTTGAAGAAATTGTATTATCTTTTTTGAAAGCACTATCTAAAAGTTGATTGAATTTTGTTGCTATATCTTCAGAAAAGGATTTATAAATTCCAGGGGCATCAAATAAAATATAATTCAAATCTGCTGTTATTGCTTTATTTGAAGAGTTTATAGCACTTAATGGAGTATTTATTTCGTGCGCAATTCCAGCAACTAATTGCCCTAAAGTTGATATTTTTTCCGATAATATAAGCTGCTTTTGAGTGGATTTCAATTCATCTAAAGTAGAATTCAATTCTGAATTCTTAAAAACTAGACTCTCTCTTGCAAATTTAAGTTCCAATTGGCTTTTTATTCTTGCAATAACAATTGGAGGGCTAATTGGTTTTGCTATAAAATCAACAGCTCCTAATTCAAGACCTTTAACCTCATCTTCAATTTGGTTTTTTGCTGTAATAAAAATAATGGGAATATCTTTTGTTAAAATGTCCTCTTTTAATTTTTTACAAACTTCGAAACCATCCATTTGAGGCATCATTATATCTAAAAGAATAATATCAGGCAACTTTTCTTTTGCTAATTTCAAAGCTTTTTCACCATTTGTAGCAACATACTTTTTGTAATCAGACAAAATTTCTCCCAAAATATCAATATTTTCAGGGGTATCATCAACTATTAAAATTTTTGGCTTGTCAATTATCAAATCTTGCATCTAACTTAAATCCCTTGATATTTTATTTAATAATTCTTCAGATAAATCTAATGCATTTACAAAATCATAATTCTGAACTTTAGAAGTTATTTTCTTAATTTCTTCATTTAACTTACC
Source organism: Kapaibacterium sp. (SeqCode) (assembly GCA_041688685.1). Classification (GTDB taxonomy): domain Bacteria; phylum Bacteroidota; class Ignavibacteria; order Kapaibacteriales; family UBA2268; genus JBDNHS01. The sequence goes on along the minus strand of JBDNHS010000551.1, from coordinate 3,798 downwards.
AATGGTTTCCAATTCTAATATTTCATTTAATTTTGAAGAAGCATCGAAATCATCATCTTTTAGTAATTGTATAATTTCATTTAATAAATATTTAAACTTATTTTTATCTAAATCATTTAATGATTCATCACTAACTAAAGACTTTTTTTCTTCTATAAAATTCAAATCATTTATTACTTTATTTAATTCAGTCTCTAAATCAATAATTGTTTCATCAAATAATTCGTTATTTGGAATTTTTAGTATTAATTCCATATTACCTGCTACCAATTGAAGAGCATTTGCTCCAATATTACCTGAAACACCTTTTAAAGTATGAGCTGCTCTAATCGAATCTTCAATTTTATCATTTTTAACTAATGATTTTAATTCATTCACAAAATTGGAGTAATTATTTTTAAAATTTTTAAGAAGTTTTAAATAAAGTTTCTTGTTATTTGCAACTCTCCTAATTCCTTCAATAGTATGTATAAATTCAAGTTTTGGAATCACTATTTCATCTTTTATATTATTTTCATTTTTTTTGGCAAGAAACGTTTTTTCTTTTTTTATAACAATCCATTTTGAAATAGTTGAAAAGACTTCATCAGGATTAATAGGTTTGGTAATAAAATCGGTCATACCTGCTTCCATACACTCTTCTCTTACTCCCATCATTGCATCAGCAGTCATTGCAATAATTGGTAAAGTTTTGTAATTATCTAGTTTTCTTATTTCTTTAGTTGCTGTATAACCATCCATTACTGGCATTAACAAATCCATTAAAACAACATCATATTTAGAAGGAATGCCTGAGTTTTTTACTTTTTCTAAAGCTATAGCTCCATTTTGTGCAATTTCAACTTCTAAACCCACTGACTCAAGAAGCTCAGAAGCAATTTGTTGATTTATTTCATTGTCTTCAACGAGTAATATTTTGGAAACTTTGAATTTTTCATATTTTTTTAAATGTACTAATTCTTTTATTTGATGTTTGCTTTCTGGTTTAATATCTTTACCAAAAAGTTGCATAATGGTATCAAAGAGAATAGAGTAATTGATTGGTTTTAATAAAAATCCATCTAACCCAGCTTCTTCGACCATTTTATTTACTTCTTCTCTAACATAAGCTGTAACCATTATTATAATTGGAGTATGAGGGATGTTCAAGTTGTTTTTAATTAATTTTGTAGTTTGGATTCCATCTAAGTCAGGCATTTTCCAATCCATTAGAACTAATTCGAAAGGTATTTCTTTGTGTGATTCGAGCATTGCAATTGCTTCTTTACCTGAAACAACAGTTGTTACATCAAAAGTAAATAAAGTTAATGCTTCACTTAACATTTCTCTTGAGGTTTCGTTATCATCACATACAAGTACTTTCATTCCTCTTAAATCTAAACTCGGAACAAAGTCTTTCATTCTTTCTTCATTAGGTTTACCTAATTTAGCAGTAAAAATAAAAGTACTACCCACATTTGGTTCACTTTCAACCCAAATTTTGCCTTCCATCATTTCAACAAATTTCTTACTTATGGTCAATCCTAAGCCAGTTCCACCATATTTTCTTGTTGTTGATTCATCTGCTTGGCTAAATGCTTGAAAAAGTTTGTTTTTTTGTTCTTCATTCAAACCAATTCCAGAATCCTGAACTGCAAATTGAAGAATATAATAATCTTTATATGTTTCAAGTAATTTTGCTGAAATTACAATTTGACCTTCATTTGTAAACTTTAATGCATTACTTGTTAAGTTTGTAATCACTTGACCAATTCTTAAAGGGTCACCAATCAAATTATAAGGTAATTGTGGGTCAATATCAAAGATCAATTCTAATCCTTTCTCTTGGGCTTTTAAGGCAACTAAATTAGATACTGTTTCAAAAACATTGTCTAAATCAAATTCGATATTATCAATCTTTAATTTACCTGCTTCAATCTTCGAAAAATCTAAAATATCATTAATAATGTTTAGTAATGTCAGAGATGATCTTTCTATTTTTGTAAGATAATCTTTTGTTTTTGGAGTTAGCTCACTCTTCAAAGCTAAATGAGATAGTCCAATAATTGCATTCATGGGAGTCCTTATTTCATGGCTCATATTTGCCAAAAAATCACTTTTTGCTTTTGTTGCAGATTCCGCTACTTCTTTTGCATTTGCAAGTTCACTTTGAATTTTTTTAATATCTGTTATGTCAATTATAGAACCTACCAAACAATCCAGATTATTATAAGAAATAGGTATTAATGAAATTATACAATCTCTAATTTCTCCATTACTAAATCTTTTTAATTGTAAATCATAATTTTTTAAAACACCTTCTTTTTTGAGTATATCAATAACTTTAGTTTTATCTTCTTCATTGACATAAGAATCTATTATAAACATATTCTTAAGTTTTTCCACTTCCATCAAGTGAAAATCTGCCATAGCTGCGTTAGCTCTAACTATATGACCATCACTTAAAGCATAGACTAAGGTAGGTATTTGGGTTGTATCTACAATCTTATCAGCAGATTCTTTTGTTTGTTCTAATGCAAACTCTGTCAATTTAAAATCAGTAATGTCTTGTATTACGCCAAACATTTTTATAGGGGTGCCTTCTGAATTACTTTCTATTTCTCCAATTGCATGAATCCATACGATTTCTCCATCAATTGGTCTTTTATAAGCATAAACAGCATCATATTTTGGTATTTTTCCAGTTATAGAATCTTCAAATATTTCTAAAGTTTTTTCTGCAAATTCAGAATTTCCAGCTTTTACGCATTCATTCCAATGTTCAAATTTATATTTATAATTTTCATTGGGTATGTCTCCAAAAATCCTTGAAGTTCTTTCTGATGAAATGAACCATTCTTGATTTGTTAAATCTATTTCCCATATACCTGCTTTTGCAAGTTCTAAAGCATTATCAGAAAGTTTATTTAAATATTTAATATTTTTTAATGATTCATGGAGTTCAATAGTCCTTTCTGATATTTTTATTTCTAAAACTGAATTTAAATCATTTATAGATTTATATAATTCTAATAATTGACTATTTGTTTTTACAAGGGCAATACCTAAAATATCATCTTCGCTTAAAGGGGTTAATTTAGAATTGAAATTACCATCAGCCATTAAATTCATACCATCAGCAATATTATGAAAATAACTTACCAAATCTCTGAATGAATTTGCCAATTCACCAACCTCATTATTTTGATAAATATTGATATGTACATTATTGCTACCTACTGAGATTTTTTTTGCAATTTCTGATAATTCAATAATAGGCTTTGATATTATATTAGATAAATAATTACCTAATATAAAAATTAATATAGAAATTACTATATATAAGATTAGTAATGTACTTTCAGCATTAGAATAAGCCGAATTTGAATTTAATATTGCAATATCTCTTTGAATTTTATTTAATTCAATACATTGTTTTAATAATTCTATTACCTTATCAAATTCAATTACAGATTTGTCAACTAAAATTGTTTCAGTTAAATGATTATTATTTAATCTTGATTGAATTATCAACTCTTTACTCAAAAGCATATAATTATCTTGTTGCATTTTAGCTTTATTGATAATTACTATTTCATTACTATTTTTTTGAGAAATTGAAGAGGTATATTCAAGCAAATAGATATTGTATTTGCTAATTAAAGAATCTGATTTAATTTCTTCAAATTTCTTTTCTTTAATATCATTTGATAAAAGATGTCTTAAGTGAGCTCTTCTAATGTCATAAATACTTACTATTATATTATTAATTACAACGGTTTTTTTCATTAAATTGTGAGAAATAAGATTGTTCGTCTC
>JBDNHS010000550.1:0-5013 GCA_041688685.1 Kapaibacterium sp. (SeqCode) | reverse complement strand
CCAATCATTCTACAAAATGATTTATATAATCCAAGTTTAGATATCTTTTTAACGGAAATTAAAAATGCTATTAGTGTAGGGGCTAATGGTATTATTGTACATATGGGTAAAAATGTTAAAAATCAATATGAACCAGATGATGTATATAATAATATGGTTAATTTCGTCATCCAATTATTTAACAAAATTAAAAAAAATAAAATTTTATCAAAATCAAAAAATTTTATGATATTATTTGAAACGCCAGCGGGTCAAGGTGGTGAAATGTGTTCGGATATTAATGAAATTATTAATTTTATTCAAATATTTAAATCTACCGACTTTTATCCAAATATTGGACTTTGTATTGATACTTGTCATATATTTCAAGCTGGTCATAATTTAAATGATTTAAACGAAATAAAAAAAATTCATCAAACATTAAATCAAATCAAAGATAAAATTAAAGTAATTCATTTAAATGATTCGTATCACCCAATAGGTTCACGCTTGGATAGACATGAACAAATTGGCAAAGGACATATTATAACAGATAATCTTATTAAATTTATTCTTCCTTATGTGAATATACCATTGATTCTTGAAACCCGTCCTCCTTACGATAACCAAATAAAACTTGTGACTAAAAAATAATTTAATTCTCACAATAATAAACTAATGCTCTAAAATCATAATTATTTAATTTTATAACAGGATCTTCAATAAATCCATATTTTAAATATAAATTCCAACCTACGCTTTTTGTTCTTGAAAGTAACATAATAAATTTTATATTAAGTTCTGTAATATGGTCTATCGCAATCAATAACATTTTTGTTCCTAAACCGAATTTTCTGTATTTTTGTACAATATAAAAATAGTGTATGAAATATACATTCCTTCCATCTGCTAATTCCTTAAGAGTGCCTATTAAATAACCAATAATTTTATTATTATTATCCATTAAAAACCATCCTATTAAATCAACCGATGCCAATATTTCTTTAATTGATTCAAATGAAAATTCAATATTAGACTGATTTTGTAGTTCCATGAAATTTAAAAAAATAATTTTACCAAATCTATCTATATTTTTTAATTGTGTAAAACGTTCAATTTTCATTATTAATAATGTATATATATATTTAATAATTATTAAATATCCTTTAAACAAAAATTTTTAAACAATTCATTTTGTTTTTTTAACAACTTTAACTGTTTTTACTTCTTCATTCTTTTCTATTTTTTTAATGACCTTTGTTCCTACTTTATCAGTCATCACAGTATTCACAGTCAGAACATTTTTACCAGTATTTACACTCTTGGTAGTTTTCACAGTATTCCCAGTATTCCCAGTATTTACACCTTTAGTTATTTTTCCTTTATTTTTTTTCTTAGCTGTATTATCAATTATTTCAATAGAAGATAGCCATTTCTCATATTCCTTTTCAAATTCGTCTAGTTCACCCAACCACAAGTTTTGTATACTTGTATTTTTATAAGTATCTAGTTCGTCTTTCTTGCCTTTAAATTCTTGATTTATATCATCGATTTTTTCCATTGTTAATGCGGTTATTGGTAGAGATAATAAATAATCATATGATGGGGTATTATTTAAATTAATTGATAATTCTGGATATTCATTATCAATAATTTGTTGTATTAGTTTTGGTCTTGTAACACGCTCAACAATAATTTTTTTATCTAATATATCCTCAATATATTGTTTTCTGTATTTTAAAACTTGCATCTCGTTATTTAATATTTTAATCATAAGTTTTTTTCTTAATTCATATGCATCAAGTCTTATTTTTATATAATCCTTTAGAATAGCATTTGCTGATTTATATTTAGTAATAATATTATCTTTATACAAGTGCATATTTTCAATACTTATTGAAGAAATTAATTTTAATCGACTAAAAATTAAATTATTCTTTTGCAAATATTGCAATTGTCCATTTGCAAATATTACTTCAATATCTACTTTGTCATTTGAAGAATTATTTATATAGTCTGTAATAAATGTTCCTTCCTCACGTTGAGATTCTAAAAATTGAAGATATGGTTCAGTCCATACTCCAACAGGTAATTCCCTAATTCTAATAGTATTCTCATTTATTATAGGAGCAACACCATATACATTATATGCTTCCTTATCTCTGGGTTTATTTTTTGGCTTTTTTTCTATTTTTCCACTAAAACCACGAAACCAAGGCACTAATTCATCAAGTTCTTCATATGTTTTGCCATTTAAAAAATTCCTAATATTTTTGACTAAATCAAGTGGATTATATTGTGGTACATCTGTACTATAACCAGTTCCAATACCTGTTGTTCCATTAACCAAAATCATTGGAATAATTGGATAATAAATTTTGGGTTCTACTTTATCACCTTCTTCATCATTATATTCTAATACAGGTTCATCCTTATCACTGAAAATTATTTTTGTGACTTTATTTAATTGAGTAAAAATGTATCGTGAACTAGCTGCGTCTTTACCACCCACACGTCTAGAACCAAAGTTACCATTTGGTTTAAAAACATTAATATTATTGGAACCACAAAAATCTTGGGCCATATTAACAATTGCTCCTTGTAAACTAGCTTCCCCGTGATGATAACCAGTGTGTTCTGAAATATATCCTGATAATTGGGAAACTTTAATCTCATCCCTTTCTAATTTTCGTTTAATTGCTCCATATAGAATTTTTCTCTGAGATGGTTTTAACCCATCACTGATATCTGGAATTGAACGAATATTATCAGAATTTGAAAAATGCTTCAAATCATATTCAACAAATTCATCATACGAAACAGACTTGTTTGAATTTTCTACTATTTTACTAGGGTCATATTCTTTTAACCAATCTTTTCTATCATTTGCTCGTTTTTTAGCAAATGCTAATGTTATAGCTTGATAAGATGGTTCATTTTTATCATTTGTATCTGTTTGAACAGATGCAGTATCTGATACATCCGCTTCTTTTGGTAAATTTTCTATTTCATCAGTAGATTTACCAGATTTACCAGATTTTTGTCCTACTTGTTCTTTATTCCAAACATAATTTATTATTTTATTTTCATAATCAGTAAATGCATCTATTGCTTCTTTATCAGTAGATGTTCCTAATCCTTTATAATATTTAATATCATATCCTTTTATATCCCCAATTTTATCACACCATTTTTTATATTCAGACATTGTATAAAATGTTTGTAAGGCAGTCTTCTTTGAATCTGATTTTTTAAATATTTTGACTATGGGTGTTGCAATTGATTGAATAAATCCATCCACTTTGGTAAGACTAGGCCAAAAAGTATGAATAAAATTCATAATCAATCCCTTAATATGAGAACCATCAAGATCCTGATCGGTTAAAACTAATATATGTCCATATCTCAACTCTTTTATTGTATCATGAACCTTCTTATTTTGTAATCCGAGAATTTGTTTAAGATTTTTAATTTCCTCATTATTTATAAGTTGACTTGCAGTAGCTTCTCTCACATTTAATAATTTACCCTTTAATGGAAATACTCCAAAATAATCACGTCCAATAATTTCAAATGCATCAATTGCAAATTTCTTAGCTGAATCTCCTTCTGTTAATATTAAAGTACATTTATGTGCTTGTTTTGTTCCAGCATATCTCGCATCTTCTAATTTAACTAAATTTTTAAGATTTGTGACCTTTTTACCGTCTGATTTCTCAAGTTCGGCAAATTGTTTAAGTTGTGCCATTTGAACAATTTCATCTAGCAATCCAGATTTACAAATTTTTGTTATAAATTTATCATCAATTTCACATTTAACTTTAAAATCAGACACTTTGGTTTTTAAAGCATCTTTTGTTTGAGAACCAAATACTGGATTTTCTATAGTACTATTTATAAATACTGTTAAATTATCTTTTATTTGTGCCGGTTTAATTTTTAAAGTCTTATATCTAGGTTGCGACAAAATTGAATTAGTTACTTTATCTACAATTTGATTTATAATATAATTCAAATGAGTACCGCCATCATATGTAGATATTTTATTAACAAATGTCACATGTCTAAATTCATTAGTTGGATCATATACAACACCAATAGACCATCTATCATTAAATTCTTGATAGATTATATTAAGTTCTTCTTCGTCTTTATCAGAATAATATAATTTAATATAATCTTCAAATGTTTTAATATCTATATATTCCTCATTGTAATACACTTTAACATTAGATTTTGTCGTTCCTGCAACATCATATACTCTCCGTTTAAATAATGATAAATGATCATCGGTTAAATTGTTTAATCCAAATCTTTTATAATTAGGTAAAAATGTTATCATTGTATACGAATCAGTCGATGATTTAGGAATATCAGTTATAATTGGTTTTTCTCTTTCATACATATTTGTTTTGAATCGTTGATAATATTTTTTATGCCGAATCGTATCCTGAATTTCAACATCAAACCATGACGAATATATATTCGCTGCTTTGGCACCTAATCCATTTGTACCTCCTACTACTCTTTCTTCATCATCATTATAATTACCAGAAGTTAAAAGAGTACCAAAAATCATCTCTGGAACATACATCTGTTCATCTTTATGAAATTCTATTGGAACAGATGTGCCATTATTTTTAACCTGAATTGTACCTTTTTCTTGGTCTATATTTACATCAATACGATTACATTTAATGTCTCTGACTGTATTATCCGCAGCATTAACAAGAATTTCATCAAATATTTTGTATAGACCAAGAACAACATTTATATCCTTTCTAATAATACCATTTGACTCATCATTATATACATACATATTTACTTTATCTGAACGAATTGACCCAATGTACATACCTGGTCTATCTAATATATGCTGATGAAGAGTTTTCTTTTTATACTGCTCTTCCACTGTAAGCTGAATATCCTCAGTATTAACTTCATCCTTTATAATGACATTCTTTTTGGGTTTTATAGTTGAAATTTTTGAATTTTTTGACATTTAACCAGGTTATAATATTATCTCTTTAAATT
>JBDNHS010000549.1:0-13502 GCA_041688685.1 Kapaibacterium sp. (SeqCode) | reverse complement strand
TTATTTCTAAATTTTGAAATAAATCTAACGACCAAAGTATTAATATAAATGGAATTATAATACTTGAATAACCTGTGGTATGGTTATAAAAGAAATTAGAAATGTAAGCCCCCAAAAGTCCTAATAGATTTTGAGTAGTCTCGGCTTTAAGATTAATTAATTCATCACCTGTAAATATTCCTAATATTTCAAAAAAACCAATTTCGGCATTCGCTTCATCTTGTTTGTTGAATGACAACAAAGCCACAAACAATAACAATGAAACAAAAGCAAGAATTATTGATAATATCTTGATTTTACTATTATTTTTAGAAATATTATTACTTTTAGGTGATGAGTTTTCGATGTTACTTGCATTTTTTTGCTTTTTCATCAATTTCCCCCCTCATCATTTTATATTTTCAAAATTATTGAATTTTATCAACAAAATGAAATATTTTTTGATATTTTTTGATATTAGCAATAATAATTAAAAAATATTAATGATTTAGACACAAAATCAAGTTTTCTTCCAAAATTAATACTGATTTATATTTATTTAATTCTAAGCAATATTCTATATCTTTTTCGAACTTCAGCTCTTTTAATCTTTCGATGTGCCTACTATTTTGATAAATATATTCTTTATAGTTTTTTAATATCAATTTACTTATCGCTTCACTTTTCAATTCTGACTTATTTATGTTTTCATTTGGTTGGATTAATTCTTTTACAAATAAACTCTCTTCTATTAATTTTATATCTTTATTCTCACTTTTATTCTTACTGTAGTTTATATTGTTATAGTTTATTTTTCTTTGATTTAGATTATTTAGAATTTGATATTTAAACATTATTGCACAAACAGTATCCTCAATGGAAATTTTACCATTTTCGCCACCACAAACTAAAATAATTTCAACATCTGTCAAATCAGATTTATTTTGATTTATCGAATTTATATTTGAAGTTATATTATTAGTTATATTATTAGTTATATTATTTACAAGATAATTTACATTTTCTTCAATATTTAGAAATGAAAGTATAAATTGATTAATATTTTTATATTTTGGTTTTAAGCTATCTATATTATGGCTAATAATTTTCGCACCATTGGTACTTGTAAATATTACTTGTTTGCCATTTAGAATATTATTATCGTTGTTATAATGATTAATATATTCAATTGGGGAATTACCTAAATAAAAATTATCAGGCTTGATGCTATTTATCTCACCACATAAAAGCATTTCATTATTATTGGTTTTATTATTAATTCTATTTTTGATGTAATATTCATTTGCAATTTCAGGTTCTTTAAAAACTCTTATACTCTTGACTCCCAACTCAAATAAGGTAGTAAAAGTTGAGGTTGCTCTAAGTATATCTATATAATACAAAAACACACAAATCTTAGAATTACTAATTTTATTTTGTTTTAATTTAATAAAATTATAATATTCTTGAGGATTAGTTAATATTTGTACGTTTAAATTGATAATTTTAATTGTTAGTTTAGATTTGATTAATTAATAAAGTTAAATTTGTAATTTGTGATTTGTAATTTGTAAAAAAGTCAAATTACTATTTTCAAAAATAAATATTTATAATTTATTACTATTATCAGAGAATAAAAAATGCAAAAATTTAAACTAATTACAGGACCCTGTGTAATAGAATCCAAAGAACTATTAATCGAAGTTGCCTCAGTAATTAAACCATTAGCTACAAAATTTGATTTTGATTTTACTTTAAAAGGTTCATTCAAAAAAGCAAATAGAACAAGTGCAGATTCATTCACTGGAATTGGTGATTTGTTAGCATTGGGATATCTAAAAGAAGTTGGTGAAATGTTCGGTGTCAAAACCATTACAGATGTTCATTCGGTCGAAGATGTCAAAATGGCAAGCGAATTTGTTGATATTTTACAGATACCAGCATTTTTATCAAGACAAACAGATTTATTAGTAGCGGCGGGCGAAAGTGGAAAGACAGTAAATATTAAAAAAGCACAATTTATGTCCCCTTATGATATGGAGAAAGCAGCTGAAAAAGTATCCCAAACTAATAATAAAGATATTTATTTGACAGAAAGAGGTACATTCTTTGGATACAATAATTTAGTTGTGGATTTCAGATCTTTGGTAATTATGCAAAAATTTGGTTATCCTGTAATTTATGATGCCACACACTCACTACAACAGCCATCAATCGGAGCACAATCTGGAGGATATCCAGAGTATATATTGCCCTTAGCCAAATCAGCTGTTGTTACCGGTATTAGTGGATTATTTATCGAAACGCACCCAAATCCAAAAGAAGCCAAAAGTGATTCTGCCACGCAATACAAATTAACTGAAATGGAACATTTATTAGAAATAGTTTATCAATTATATCAACTAAATCAGTCTTTTAAATGATAAGATGAATTAAACTGTATAATAAAACTATATACTATAACTGTATAATTAACCCCAACAATTTAAAATCTCATTATAAAACCGTAAGTCAATCCATATTTAGAAGAGTTGTACCAAACAGAGTTATATTTTGAATATAAATTTGTGTATTCACCAGCAGCAAATAAACTAAAATTATTTGATATGTTATAAGCAACACCCAAAGAAGGTTTGACCAACGGTCCGATGTCAGTTGAGCCAACTAATACATTCACATAAGGTCTAAAGTTCTCTTTTTGAAGTGATGGATTAAAATAATATCTTGCAACTAATCCGCCCCAAAATGCTAAATAATTTTGCTGAACATTGATAGAAGATTTGTCATTTGTAGCTTTAAATTCTTGTTCAAAATTTTCTTGACCAATTTCGACACCAATAGACCAATGATTATTCAAGTCAAACAATAATCCTGCAGATAAGTTATTAATAATTGGGTCATTTAATTGTGGTGCGTCAATTTGTTGAATTGTTGTAGAATTAAAACTTCTAAACATAACAGATAGATTACTTTCTTCGTCAATATATTTATTTTTATCTGCCTTATTATTCATACTTCTATCTAATTCAAAATCTAAATCAGAATCTGTCGCAATATATGGAGTTTGTGCTGGACTTGCTGGATTAGGATATATAGTATTTGACTTCAAATTAGATTGGTTTTCAGTTGACTGGTTCAAATTTTGGTTATCCAAATTATTATATTTAGTATCAAGTTTATTTAGTTCTGTATTTGGATTTTTATAACTTCTTTTCTCAACTTTATAATGAGATTCTGGAACTTTACCCGGAATCAAATTTGATGGTGTAAAGTCAGAATTATCATAATCATTTAAGTCATTATTTGAATTAGAATTAAATGATGATTTTGAATTAGAATTAGAATTAGAATTAGAATTATTAAGAGATAAATCTAAAGAGTTATTATTATTAGAATTATCAGCAAATTTAGAGTTTTCAATATTTCGAGTATTTTGATTATTTCGAGTATTTTGAGTATTTTTTCTATTTTTCTGTTTTTTATTAAAAATATTTGATGTATTACTTGAGTTATTATTATTGTTATTGTTATTATTATTAGCAGAAGTAAGGTTGTTTGATTTTGTAATTGGAATGATATTTTTAGTATTATTCGTACTATCTAACTTATTTTTATCAAACATATTCATTTTTGAGTTTGGTGCAATATTATTAGGTTGACTATTATTATTTTGAGTTAAATTTGAGTTTGAGTTTTCTGAACTTAACTTTTCGTTACCTTTATAATCCATTATCCCAAAAGTAATTAATCCAGAAAATAATGCAGAGAATAACCCAATTGCAATTTTACTATTAAAAGTTGATATTACATTTTGCCATAAACTAAATTGATTTGTTGCAATTGATTGATAAGTGAGGGTAGAAGCAGCAGCCAATCCCACACCTTTCATAATATTATTTCTTAGATTTGATGGTGGAGTCAAAAATCCAGTTTTAAGATTATTTTTCATTTGCACTAAGTCAAAAAATTGCTCTTGCAAATCTTGACTTTGAGATAATTCTTGGAAAAAATTACCTGCATCATTCTGTAACAGTTCACCATCTAAGATAGCGACTAATTTTTCAGAATTGGGCAAATTAAGTAAATTAAAGTTTTCCATAAATACCTTTATGATTATTTTTTATTTTCTATTTTATATTATAAAAATTATAAATTAATTTTTACGATTTAGTTCATTTTTGTAGGGAGCGAGCAAATCCCTCAATTTGTTTTTAGCTCTAAATATTCTAATTCTAACCATTGATGGCGTTAAATCTAAAATTTTGCTTATATCATCATAAGTCATATCCAAATATTCTTTAAGAATTATTATTTCTCTGTATTTTTTGGGTAAGGATTGTAGCGCTGTATCAATAATATTTTTGTTTACATCAACTTCATATTCATTATCATAAGAAGGGAAATCAATATCTTCAATAAAAACAAACTCTGCTTTCTTTCTATTTTTCTCATTCAAACTAAGATTTCTTGCAATTTTAATAAGAAAACCAGCCACATTTGTCATTTCATGATTTTTTCGACAAGATTCATAAAATTTTATAAACGACTCTTGAAAAATATCTTGAGATATTTGATTATTCTCAAATATCCTTCTACAATAAGTATATAATTTAGGTGAATTTCTAGAATAAATTTCATCAAATGCCAACGCAGCAACGTCATCGCCATTGGCAATTAACTTCGCTAATTCTTCATCTGTTTTATTTTCAAAATTGAATTTCATATTTTTATTATACTTATGAAGTAATAACAAATTAAATCCTAATAAATTTCACATTTGCTTAAAATAAATTTAAATATTAATTGAATTTAGTTAATATTTGTTTTATGTTTATTAATTTTTAAATTTTGTACTCAATATTTCTACCATTTTAATTAAAAACGTTTTAATGTATTATTTTTGGATATATTTTTTCAAAATTATTTCTATAAGTTCATCTAATGTTGATATCTTAACTTCGAGTAGTATATTCGGCAATGTAAGTCAATTTTTTATGAATATAAGTAATGATTTGCTATTAAATTATTTATATTTATTTTTAATTGGAATTGCAGTAGGTTTTATGAATGTTATTGCAGGTGGTGGTTCTGTTTTTGTTTTGCCTTTTTTAATTTTTATGGGTTTAGATACCACAACAGCAAATGGCACAAATAGACTTGGCGTAATGATGCAAACATACTCAGCAGTTGCCACCTACAAAAAAGATTTTTTGGAAGAGTATAAAATTAGTTGGCAGATGTCTTTACTCACAATCCCTGGAGCAATAGCCGGTGCATTACTTGCCCTAAATACCTCTAATGAAATGTTTGAGATTATTTTGGGTGTGATTATGATATTTGTTGTAATAAATATGGTATTCACTCTTAATATCAAACAAACTCAAAATGAAATCAATAAATTACCAAAATTAATGTATTTTTATATGCTTCTAATTGGATTTTATGGTGGTTTTATTCAAGTTGGGATTGGTTTTATACTTATGTTTGTAGTTTCCAAAGTATTACATAAAAACTTAGTAAAAACTAATTTCCATAAAAGTTTCATTGTCTTAATTTATACAGTACCAAGTTTTTTAATTTTTGTATTCAATGGAAATATTGATTGGGTTTTGGGTATTATTTTGGGTATTGGCTCTTCAATTGGTAGCTTTTTGGCTGTGAAGTCTTCACTTAAAAATGGTGAAAAAATAATAAAACTAATAATGATTATAAGTATTTTAATAATTGTAGCAAAATTATTTAAATTGTTCTAACTAAACTTGTGTTCTTAAGTTTATAAATTCACAAGTTCATAATTTCTTAATTTGATAATCTTCCAAACTTATTCAATTCTGCCCCAAAGTCTTTTATATCTTTCTTTTAATTTAGATTCAATTCCATTATTTGTTGGATTATAAAATGAAATGTTTTTCATACTTTCTGGAAAGTAATTTTCATTTTCAATAAAATTATCTTCTACAGTTTGATTTTTTGAATTTTTTTTGTAATCGTGTGGATTTTTATAGTTTTCTCCATAGCCAATATTTTTCATAAATTTTGTTGGTGAATTTCTTAATTTCATAGGTACTTTTAACACCTCACTATTAGAATTTTTGACTAACTCAAATGCCTTTTCAATCGCCATATAAGAAGCATTGGACTTAGGGGCAAGTGCAAGGTAAATTATTGCTTGACCAATATTAATTCTACATTCAGGCATTCCAATTACTTCGACTGCTCTGAATGTATTAATTGCAACATTTAGTGCATTAGGGTCAGCATTTCCTATATCCTCACTGGCAAATATAATTAATCTTCTAACAATAAATTTTGGGTCTTCCCCATTAATCAACATTTTTGCCACCCATATCATTGCTGCATCTGGGTCAGAACCTCGTAATGATTTTATTAATGCAGAAATATTATCGTAGTGGTTTTCACTTTTTTTGTCATAGTAAGCTATATTTTGTTGTAAAGCTGTTTCAAAATGACTATTAGCAATTTCAAAGAATAATTCATTATTGATTTCTGAAGTATTAGAATCTTTTTTGAAATTTTCAATTTCTGATTTAAAATTTAAAAATACTGTCTCTAATGCTTTTAGAGAAGCCCTACTATCTCCAGAAGCATAACGAAATAGGAAATCCCACTCAATTACTTTGATATTATATTCTTTCAAAATGAAGTCATTATCTATAGCATTATTGATAATAGTTTGAATATCTTCATCAATCAAATTTTTGAGTATATAAACATTACATCTACTCAATATTGCAGGATTAATTTCAAATGAAGGGTTTTCTGTAGTTGCTCCAATTAAAACAAAATGCCCTTTTTCGATAGCATCTAAAAGTATATCTTGTTGTGATTTATTAAATCTATGAATTTCGTCAATAAATAAAATAGTTTGCTTTTGAGACTTTTTGGCTTTTTTTGCATTTTCGATAACTAATCTAATGTCTTTAATTCCACTATCTGTAGCGGATAATTTCACAAAGATAGCATTTGTATGATTAGCAATTAAATTAGAAAGAGTAGTTTTTCCGGTGCCTGGCGGTCCCCAAAATATAATAGACGGGAAATTTCCGCTTTCAAAAAATTTTGTGAAAGGCGAATTATTTCCTATTAAATGTTTTTGCCCTACAAATTCAAGAATTGTTCTGGGTCTTACTCGCTCAGGTAAAGGTACAGAAATATCATATTTATTAATGTTATTAATATTACTATTTCCGTTAGCATTATCTGAAACTTCATTAAATAATTCCATTTAGTATTTGAATTAATAGAAGTGCTATAAAATAAATTTAGGACTATTTGCAAGCGAAATTATTATTTTTGAAGTTTAAATTATAGTTTTTCGTTAATTTTTATAAACAACAATTGTTTATACTGTTGCTTGTGCGTAGTGCTGGTGACTTAGTGTAGTCGAAGGTAACTTTGCACTACTTTGCACTCTTTTTTGCATTTTTTTTGTCTTCATTGCACTACTTTGCACCCTTTTCTCTAATTTCGTCATATAATCATATTATGCAATATCTACATACTAATAGACAATAAGAAAATATATTTATTGTCATATAAATAAAGAATGGAACAATAATCTTGTCCCATTCTTTTTATTTTTAAAATTGAAATATAATTGGTCGTTATTCATAAAAATGTTCATAAATAGTATTCAATTTAATTTCAAAGCTATTGTGTTCTTTATTAAAATCATATTTAAAATAGAGAAAACCTAATTTTTCTGAATAATAATAGGTTAACTTATAATTTTTAAATTTGAAATTATACGCTTCAATAACAAAACACTTCTCATTAAATTTACCAGTATCATCATAAATTATTGTGTCTTTTACCAAATAATAACCTGTTAGCTCATTATCTCTAATAATTTTACTTGGTTTACTCCTACTCATTAACTCAAATTTAACAAAATTTGAATCTCCAATTTTTATAGGAAAGTTAACTTGTGGCGGTGGTAATAGTTGAGTATAATCTAAATAAAGACCTATAGGTAAAGATAAACGAAGATAATCATTATTATGTTCATAATTTATAGTTTCTTGAAATGTATATCTTTTATTATTCTCAGTACTCCAAAAAGTCCACTTTATTTTTGGTTGGAAATAATCCATTTCTTGTGATAATTCCAAACTATCAATATTATTATTTGTAGAATTAGATATTTGATATCTATACTCAGTATTTTCCAGCTCTTTGATTTTAGAAGTACAAGAACTTAATAATATAAATAAAGCAATAATATATTTCATATTTGAAACCAGTTTTTAAAGATTATGAAAAAAGTTGTTTTAAAAATTAAAAACAAAGTCAAGGTTGCGCTATAAAATCTCCGAAATTCACGGCAACTATTTCATTCAGTTACTTTATACTTGACTTAATAACAAATATTTATTTTGTAACTTGTTACTAGTATTAAATTAAATTAAATATTAAAAAGTTTTCCGCAATTTGAGCTATATTTTATATTATCAGTATCCATAAGTGAACTCATTGGATTAGCTCTATCAAATCAACCATTATTTTAACCCTAAGTTGGTGAAATAAAAAATGAAAAAAATTAGCTCTTAATCAAATTCATATCATAAAATTGCTTTAGAGAGTCAGGATTGGCTATTGCACTCAAATTATTTATTTGTTCTTTGTGCAGTATATTAGTTACAGCTATTTCAACTTTTTTGCCACTCATAGTAACAGGCACTTCAGTAATTTGTATAATCATAGATGGAACGTGTCTTGGAGTTGTTTGTTGCTTAACTTTGTTTTTAATTAACTCTTCAAATTCGTAAGATAATTCTATGTTATCTTTGACTACAACAAATAAAACAACTTTAACATCACCTTTTTCTTGAATACCTACAACTAAACTATCTAAGACTTCTGGAATTGAGTCAATAACTCTATAAATTTCGGCAGTTCCAATTCTTATTCCGCCAGGATTAAGAGTTGCATCTGAACGACCATAAACAATAACACCTTGGTTTCTAGTGATTTTAATAAAATCACCGTGTCGCCAAATTCCTTTAAATGTACTAAAATATGAATTATAGTATTTTTCATTTTTTTCATCATTCAAAAAGTATATAGGCATTGATGGAAAAGGTAAAGTACAAACTAATTCACCTTTTTCAAAATCCAAGGGCGAACCATCAATATCATAAGCTTCAACTTTCATTCCTAATCCACGACATTGAATTTCTTCAATATAAACTGGTAATATTGGGTTACCAAGCATAAAACAAGATATAATATCAGTTCCACCAGCAATTGAAGATAATAATACATCACTTTTTACATTTTCATACACCCAATAATAGTTCTCCGCAGTAAGTGGAGAGCCGGTCGATAGTATTGTCTTGAGTGAATCTAATTTTAAGTTATTTTTAGGAATATAATCAGATTTTTGGACTGCTGACAAATATTTGGGAGAAGTGCCCAAAACAGTAATTTTCTCACTATCTATTAATTTCCAAATTACATTTATAGCAGGGAATGTAGGGCTTCCATCGTACAAAAATATTGTAGAGCCACAAAATAATGAACTCACTAACCAATTCCACATCATCCAACCACAAGTTGTAAAATACATTATTGTATCTTCCCTTTTTAGGTCAGTGTGCAGAAGTAGCTCTTTAGCGTGTTGAATTAGAGTACCACCAGCACTGTGAACTATACATTTGGGTGCTCCAGTAGTCCCAGAGGAGTACATAATGAATAATGGATGGTCAAAAGGTAACTGCTCAAATTCAATCTCTTCATCACTCAAATTTAAACTTTCTTTATCAATAAAGTCTCTAACATAAAAGTCAAAAGTATCAAATATATTTTCGTATTTATGTATAACAAAATTTTTGTTAGAATTATCCTCTATCTCAATTTTTTGAAAATTAATTAGGCTATAATTAATTTGGTTATAATTTGTATTTTTTTCTTTTAGTTCTAAATCATCAATATTTTCAATAAATATTAATTTTTCGAGTGATTTGATATGTGGAGCAATTTCGAGTATTTTTTTTGTACAATCAAATATTTTGTTTCCATAAACATAAGCATTTACTGAAATTAATACTTTGGGTTCCACTTGTGCAAATCTATCAAAAATGCCTTGGTAACCAAAATCTGGTGATGTGGAAGTCCAAATTACTCCAAGAGAAGTTGCTGCCAACATTAATATTATTGCCTCAGGAGAGTTATTTATCAATGCTGCAACTTTGTCATTTGGCTTTAGTCCAATTGATATAAAATACTTTTGAACTTGCCCTACTTTTTGGTAAAGTTGTCTATAACTCAATGTTCTAATTTCTTTATTTTCGGTATAGTATTTTAATGCAATGTGTTCATCTCTGTATCGTAATAAATTTTCTGCATAATTAAGTTTGGCACCAGGGAACCACTCTGGTCGTGGTATTTTTAAATATCTTGGTATTACTTTATTAGAAACAGATGTATATTTTTGCGAATTAATTATTTGGGCATATTCCCAAAAACAACGCCAGAATTTTTCACTTTTTTCAATTGAAAATTTATAAAGTTGATTATAATTTTCGAAATTTAAACTATATTTTCTATCCAAAAAATTCATAAACTTTTTTAGATTTGAGTCTTTGATTCTTTCATCACTTGGCTTCCATAAAGCTGCACTTGGATTTCTTTCCATAACTTTGATTTATGTTTTTTTATTATTAAAGTAAGTCAATATTTTTCAACTATTTTTATTTTTTCTACTAAAATGAATATTAAATAAATTATATTTTTTTAAAATTTAAAGTTTAAATTTAACAAATATTATAATTTTTAAAATACAAAAGAGTAAATTGCTAATATATATAATTTTAAATGAAATTTTTAAATTTTAATTAATATAAAGTAGTTTTTTATATTAATTAATTCACAAAAGGCAAATTAAATTGTTTATTTACAAATGAAAAATAAAGATATAGATACATTTAGCCAAAAAACAGATAATCAAAATAATAAAATTGTTTTTTTGGGAGGTGCCGAAGAAATTGGTGCAAACTCATTATTAATTAAAATTAACGGTTATAATGTCGTTATTGATTGTGGTTTGCATCCAAAAAAGAAAAATAAAGATACATTATTTCCAAGATATGATTTATTAAAAAATGATGATTTTGAGATTGGAAATAACAATATCAATGGCAATTCAATTTATACAAACTCTGTAAATTCCTTATTTATTACACACTCTCATAGCGATCACCTTTCTGGTTTACCTTATTTCATCAAACACTTCCCTACTTCAAAAGTATATTCTACATTTGAGACAAGAGACTTATCTGAAATAATGCTCAAAGACACCGCAAAACAAATTTTAAGAGATCATCTATATAATATTGATGAAGAAATAATAAATCAATATAAAGATGAAATACTCTCAAATATTTGGCAGCTAATTACTCCATTAAAATATAATGAAAAAATTATATTAGATGAAGAAAAAGGAATAGACGGCGAATTATTTTGGGCTGGGCATTTATTAGGTTCAGCGAGTGTGTTGTTAAATTATAATTCCCAAAAGCAACAAAAGAATATATTAGTCTCAGGTGATATAAATTTGAATAATCAATTTATGATACAAAAAGCAAAATTGCCAAATTTTCATATTGACACACTAATAATTGAGGCTACTAATTGTGCACCTTTGGCTGATGAAGAAGTTAGTAATGAAAGTGATAGAAATTCTGAAACAAGCACAAATTCTAATATCAAAAACTTAGATTTGGAGTATAATGTAAAAGAACTCAATAAATTTATTAATCAAGTGGCAAATGAAAATGGCTCGATTTTGATTCCTTCTTTTTCATTAGGTAAAACCCAAGAATTACTAAAACTAATATCAAATCAAAAAAGAAAAGGCAGTATCCCTAATCTAAAAATATATTTAGCAGGATTGAGTAGGAAAATAAACAAAGTATATGATAGATATTGCTACCAAAATTATATGATTAACCCAGGTTTTGAGGTGTCTGATATAGACATTAATCATATTTATTATGAGAATTTACTACAAAATGATTTCTTTAAAGAACCATCAATTGTAATTGCTTCTAATGGAATGTTAATAAAAAACACAATTTCTTATAAATTAATGCTGGAATGGATAAATAAAAGGAATTTTGGCATAGCATTTATAGGATATTTAGATGAAGAAAGTATAGGATTTAAGGTTGCAAATTCCAAAAAAGATGAATTTTTGGAATTAGAAAGCAAAAAATACAAAATTAAGTGTAATATTAAAAAGTTTAGATTTACAAGTCATACTGATATGGATTCAATTCTTAACTATATTTCTGAAATTAAGCCAAATAACGTTTTTATTAATCATGGAAGTAGTGAAGCTTGTTCAAATTTAGCTATAAATATTTTAGATAATAAACTTGCAAACAGGGTTGTAATTCCAGAATTAATGAAACAATATAATTTTTAACTTTACCATTTAAAAATAAATACATTAAATATATTAAATATTATTGAAAAAATATTTTTTTTCATTAACTTATAGATATTAATGGTACAAAGGAGAATAAATTTATTTTTAACAAAAAAGAAATATATTTAGAAATATTTGAGAACTCAAGAGATATTATATTTATTACTGATATAGACTTGAGATTAATTAAGTTTAATACTGAATTTGAGAATATTCTCAAATTTGACAATAGATTTATGAATGTCAGAATACTCAACTATTTAATTCCTGCAAACTACAAACAATTAATTGTAGATTATCATAATGAAGTTCTAAAGTTAGATGAATTCAAGAAAACTGAAGAAATTCTCGAATTATATCTTTTGAATTTATTTGGCAAAGAAATCCCTTTTGAAATCAAAATAGTAAAATACAACGAAGATGGCGCAGATTATTTATTGTTTCTTTGCAGAGATGTTTCATTATATTTAGAAGCCCAAAATACAAATAACAAACTTATTGAAGATTTGCGAATGAATAATTTGTATGTAGAGCAAAATTCTTCAGAATTAATTAGGTTAAATCAAATAATTTTAGATAGTGAAACTCAATTACAAGAATTAAATGCAAGTAAAGATAGATTTTTCTCTATTATTTGTCATGACCTAAAAAATCCATTCCAAGCCTTAATCGGTTATTCAGAAATTTTGGCAATACATACTGCAACATTTAGTATAGAAGAAATTAGCGAAATGTCTGGTAATTTGAATTTAATAACTAAAAATGTCTATAAACTATTAGAAAATTTATTAGATTGGTCAAGACTACAAAGAGGTGAAATGCCTTTTATTCCTGAAGAATTTGATTTATATGAGATAATATTATCTAATATTTCTATTGCTACAGTTACCGCAATTCCCAAACAAGTGATATTGGAAACAAATTTGGATAGTAATCTGAATATAATTGCTGATATAAATATGATAAATACTGTTATCAGGAATTTAGTTTCTAATTCAATTAAATTTTCTAATATTGGTGGAAATATCAAAATCAATTATGAAAGTGATGATAAAAATCATATCATTAAGAT
>JBDNHS010000548.1:0-9304 GCA_041688685.1 Kapaibacterium sp. (SeqCode) | reverse complement strand
TAGTAATTGGGGCAGGGCACGCAGGTATAGAAGCTTGTTTGGCCGGGTCTCGAATGGGAATGAAAACAGCTCTTATGACTATGAGTTTGGATAATATGGGAAAGCCGTCTTGCAATCCCTCTATTGGCGGAAGTGCAAAAGGGCATCTGGTAAAAGAGATAGATGCACTTGGTGGAGAAATGGGATTTTTGGCTGATAAAGGTGGTATCGAATTTAAGATGTTAAACAAATCCAAAGGTCCTGCAATATGGTCTCCACGTTGTCAGATAGATAAAGATTTGTACCCTAAATATGTCAAACAAACATTATTGTGTCAAGACAATTTAATTTTAATTAAAGCTATTGCAGAAGAAGTATTAGTAAAAGAAGATAAAGTATATGGTATAAAAACCAAAGATAATGAAGTGATTTATACAAAGGCATTAATACTTTGTGCAGGTACTTTCCTTAATGGTATAATGCACACAGGACAAACCCAAACAGCTGGCGGAAGAATAGGTGAGCCTGCCTCAAATAAAATATCAGATTTATTATCAAGTTATGGATTAGAAAAAGGAAGACTTAAAACAGGTACTCCACCCAGAATTTCTAAACACAGTATAAATTATAAAATTTTAGAACCCTCTGACCACGATGAAAATCCTTTGCCGTTTTCTTTTAGGTCTGATAAAGTAAAAAATCAAATAGTTTGTTTTCAAACTGAAACTAATGAAAATACGCATAATATACTCAAAGAAGGTTTTGACCAATCTCCAATGTTTACAGGTAGAATAAAAGGCGCTGGTCCGAGATATTGTCCGAGTATAGAAGATAAAATTGATAGATTTTCTGAAAGAAATAGCCATAAAGTGTTATTAGAACCAGAGGGACTTAATACCAATTCTATATATGTAAACGGATTTTCGACTTCATTACCCGAAGAAATTCAAGAAAGGGGTCTACACTCTATAAGAGGCTTAGAAAATGCAATCATTACAAAGAAAGGTTATGCTGTAGAGTATGATTTCTTTTTTCCCTATCAATTACAATTTACTTTAGAAACAAAAGCTATCGAAGGTCTATACTTTGCAGGACAGATAAACGGAACATCTGGATATGAAGAAGCAGCAGCCCAAGGATTGGTAGCTGGTATAAATGCAAGTCTAAAAATTAGAGAAGAAGAGCCGCTTGTACTCAAAAGGTCTGAAGCATATATTGGCGTATTAATTGATGACTTAGTGAATAAAAGTACAGAAGAACCATACAGAATATTTACATCTTTGGCTGAATATAGATTATTGCTAAGACAAGATAATGCAGATGAAAGGCTAATGAAATATGGCAATAAATTTGGATTAATTGAGGACAAAACATTTGATAATCTAAATAATAAAGTAAATAAGATAAATGAAAGTATCGAAAAAATTAAAAAAGTAAAGCCTGAATTAAATGAAGTAAATGATTATTTAGAAAAAATAACAGAAACCAAATTAGAAAGAAAGACCGATATATATTCTTTAATCAAAAGAAACAAAACAGATATTAGAGAACTAATAAATTTGGATAGTATTAAAGATAAGTTTTTGGACATTACCGAAAAGAATGAAATCTTAGAAAAAATAGAACTTGAGGTAAAGTACGATGGTTATATACAAAGGCAACAAAAAGAAATAAAGTACTTTATGGAAAATGAAGAAAAGATTATACCCAAACACTTTGATTTTAATAAAGTATCATCTCTATCTACAGAGGCACGTGAGAAATTAAACAAAATTAGACCGGGCTCTATCGGTCAAGCTTCTAGAATATCAGGTGTATCGGCTTCTGATGTTTCGGTATTAACTTTATTTTTGAGAGCATAATTAGTAATATTTTAAAAAATTACATGTTCCACGTGGAACATATAATATAAAACCAGATTGAATTATTTGACGAAAACAAGTAAAAATAAGTAAAATTGGTAAGTAAAAGAAAGTAAATAACAGAAAAAGATAAGAAAGTGAAAAGAATAGCAATATTAGGTGCAGGTGGTAGAATAGGAGAAGCTTTGTATAAAATTCTTAGTAGGGAATTAGATGCAGAGTTTGTTCTCTTTACTACAGAAAAGAAATTAATCATAGAAGATTATAAAGATACAATTATTAAAATAGATGTAACAAATAAAAATTTACTCAAAGATGAATTGTATAATTATAATCCAGAAGTTATTATAAATTGTATCGCTTTTACTAATGTAGATTTGTGTGAAACAGAGAAAAAAACAGCTTGGGAATTAAACACTACCTTAGTTGAAAATCTAATGAACATTTCAAAAGTATTAGGTTGTCATTTTATTACCTTCTCGACTGATTATATATTTAATGGAAACAAAGGACCATATACAGAATTAGACAAACCAGACCCATTAAATTATTATGGGAAATCTAAATTAGCAGCAGAAAATTTATTGATTGGAAATTATGATAAATATACTATTATTAGAACTAATTTAGTTTATGGGTATTCTTCATATAACAAAGGCGACTTTATTAAATGGATTATAAGTAGTCTGCAACAAAATAAAGATATATATATTGTAGATTCGCTATATGCAAATCCAACACTTACCGATGATATAGCGGAGGCGGTGATGCAAATAATCTTTAAGTCTGCTTATGGAATATATAATGTTGCCGGTAGTACATATATGGATAGATTAAGCATAGCTAAAGAAGTGGCAAAAGTGTTTACTTTAGATGAAACTTTGATTCATAAAACTGAAATTGCTGAATTAAAACAAAAAGCTATAAGACCTATTAAAGGTGGATTAGTAATATTAAAAGCACAAACAGAATTGGGACTTCATCTGAGTTCTCTAGAAAGTGGATTGATTAATTTGAAACTTCAATTAAACAAAACGTATAGCGAATAGAATACAAATAAATAGATAAAAAGTTACTATGATTTATAATAAAAATATTATATTCGTATAATTGCTGAATACATAATAATAAAAATTAAATTAGAAAATTGTAAATACATTAAATAATTATGAATAACATTAGTTTAGATAGAACAAAAAGTATTATTGCTAACTTTAAAGGTAAAAAAATTGCTGTAGTAGGTGATGTAATGTTAGATAGATTTTTTTGGGGGAATGTTACTAGGATATCTCCAGAAGCACCAGTACCAGTAATTGATTTGGAATCAGAATCATTTCACTTAGGTGGTGCTGCAAACGTTGCAAGCAATATTTCCTCTTTGGGTGCAATTCCAATACTTTTTGGTGTAGTTGGTCAAGATAATTCTGGTAAGTTGTTCCTTGAAGAAGCACAAAAATTAGGTATAGAAACCTCTGGTATAATAGAAGTGAGTGATAGACCAACAACTGTCAAAACCCGTATTATAGGCAATAATCAACATATTGTTAGATTGGATAGAGAAGTAAAGACTAAGATTAATAATAAAACTGAACTTAGTTTGATTGATATGATTAAAAAAAATAAAGATATTGAAGCAATTATCTTTGAAGATTATAATAAAGGAGTAATTACTAGTATTCTTTTAAGAGAACTGATTAATTATGCAAACAAAAATAATATAATGATATTTGTTGACCCAAAATTAGAATTATTCTTTGATTATAAAAATATCACTGTATTTAAACCAAATAGAAAAGAAGCACAACAAGCATTAAATAAAAAATTTAAAGATGATCAAGATATTGAAGAAGCTGGACATTATATAAGAAAAGAAATCAATGCCAAAAATGTGTTGTTAACTTTGGGTGCTGACGGTATGATGTTATTCGAAGAAGACGGTAGTATCTCCAAAGTGCCAACAATAGCAAGACTTGTTGCTGACGTTTCTGGTGCTGGTGACACAGCAATTGCTACATTGGCTGCATCTATGGTAGGCGGTGCAAACATCAAAGAAGCATCAACATTGGCTAATTTCGCTTCTGGTAAAGTTTGTGAAATGCCTGGTGTTGTTTCTATCTCAATAGAGAAATTGATGGAAGCTGTAGATCATAACTATAAGATAAATCAGTAATTACTAAGTTAATAATTCAAAAGTAAAAATTCAAAAGTAAAAATCAAAAAGTAAAAGAATGTTAGTAAGCACAGATTTAATTGGAAAAATAAGTCAAGAGTTAAATTCTCAAAACAAAACAATTGTATTCACCAATGGATGTTTTGATATAATTCACTCTGGACATATAAGCTATTTGACTGAAAGTAAAAAGCTTGGTGATATATTAATTATTGGATTAAATAGTGATAATTCGGTAAAAAGACTAAAAGGTGAGAACAGACCTATTAATACCCAGAATGATAGAGCTATAGTATTATCTGGATTAAAATCTGTCGATTATGTATGTATATTTGAAGAAGATACACCTTTAAACTTAATTCTTACTATCAAACCAAATGTACTTACCAAAGGTGGGGATTACAAAATCGAAGAAATAGTTGGCTACGAATTTTTAACCCAAAATAACGGTGAAGTAGTGATAATTGATTTTGTTGATGGCAAATCAACTACAAATATTATAAATAAAGCTAAAATTTAATAAATGTAAATATATAAATTAAAACTTAATTATTTCAACATTCCTTGATTGTCACTAACTATATAAATATCAATTAGATAAATAAAAATAATTACTACTGTTAATATTTATTCAATAATTAAAAAGATACCATAATTACTCGATAAATATTTATTAATTATAGATATAACTCATATTTCCGAAATTAAATTAAAATATACTCATACAATGGACTTAGATTATAAACAAATTTTACTCAAATACCCTCAACCTAATAGATTTCGACATCATATAAAATCAAACGTATATTTTCCATATCATCCAAATTTGTCTGTATCATCTCATTACCCAGATTTAATTAGTACTATTGATTGGAAAGATGTATTTCTGAATGGAAAAACACCAAGTTCATTAGATATTGGCTGTGGTATGGGTAAATTCTTGATTCAATATGGATTTGATAACACAAATGAAAATGTATTAGGATTAGAAGTCAGATCTATGCCAGTTGATTGGATTAAGTCTGTAATCTTAGGTGAACAGTACCAAAATATAGGTGTATTACATTATACATTGGCAAATGGATTAGACTTTATTGAAGATAATTCATTAGATTCCATCTATTATTTTTTTCCAGACCCTTGGTTCAAAAACAAACAATCCAAAAGACGCGTATTGAATCAACAATTTCTTGAAATATGTTATCAAAAGTTAAAGTTAAATGGCAAGTTATTTATCCAAACTGACGTAACAGAATTGAATAAATATCACTTATTAGAATTAAATAAATTTAACCAAACAAATAAATATGAAATTAAAGAGTTACCTAAGAATGAACCTTGGGATTTGCTGAAAACAGACCAAGAGTTGCACGTAATTAAAAAAGGTTTTGATATTTTTAGAATTATATGTACCAAACAATAAAATGAATACACAAATATTAGATTATTTTAATCAAATTGATATAATTAAGAAGTTTTCTCAGGATTTTGTAAATCAATTAATATTTACACTTTTGGCAATTATTTTTTTATGGGTAATCCGTAAGGTAGTTTTAGCTATAGTACACAGAAGGTCAAAGTCTGCTTATGTAAAATACAATTGGAGCAAATACACATATTACGTACTTTTGTTTTTTTGCTCAATAGTCATAATAGATATCTGGCTCAAAGGTTTCGGACAAATTATTACAATATTGGGATTTTTGGCTGCTGGTATTGCTATTGCACTCAAAGAGCCGATTGTTAATCTTTTTGGGTGGTTTTTTGCAGTATGGAATGGAAGTTTTAGGTTGGGTGATAGAATTGAGATTGCAGGAGTTAAGGGTGATGTTATAGAAATTGGATTATTTCAATTCAAATTAATGGAATTACACGCTTGGGTTGATGGTGATCAATATACTGGTAGAATTTTATATATACCTAATTCTAAGATATTTACTGAAATTAAAGCAAATTATAGTACTATGTCTCAGTATATCTGGCACGAGTTTGATTTTTGCATTACGTTTGAAAGTAATTGGGAAAAAGCAAAGGATATTATTTATAAAGAAGTTGATAAAAAATCAGAACACAGAAATTTAGATGCAGTAAATGAAGCTGAAACATTTTTTGACATTTATAATATTGAAGCAATTACTTTTGAGCCAGTTATTTATAGTGAAATATTTGAAAATGGTGTGAGATTTGTTATTAGATATTTTTGTAATGTAAATAATAGACGTATATCAGAAATGGAGATAAATGAAGGAATTATCACCGAATTTGCAAAGCATAGAGATATAATGTTTGCTTATCATACGATGAGACTTTATAATAATAAGTCAGAAGGAAAAGAGGGAGCTCAAAAGTTATAAGCAAATAATTTTTTCAAAATTGTGAAAATATTATAAAATTAAAAATAATCAAAAAAATTAAATAGAAATTAAATAGAAATTAAATAGAAATTAAATAGAAATTAAATAGAAATATTATGAAAAACGCATATATAATTGACGGCATAAGAACACCAATAGGGAAAATCGGTGGTGTTTTATCAAATGTAAGACCAGATGATTTGGCGGCTGATTTGATGAGAGAATTAATCAAAAGAAATACAAATGATAAATTTGATGTTAATCTAATTGAAGATGTCATAATGGGTAATGCAAATGGTGCCGGTGAAGAAAATCGTAACGTTGCTCGAATGTCGCTATTATTGGCTGGGCTTCCTGTTTCAGTACCAGGTGAAACAATAAATAGACTTTGTGCCTCTGGACTTGGAGCAATAGTAAATGCTTCCCGTGAAATTAAATTGGGTGAGGGCGACTTTTATATTGCTGGTGGAGTTGAGTCAATGACACGTGCTCCTTATATTATGTCCAAATCAAGCAGTGCTTTTGGTCGTGATTCTCAAATATTTGATACATCTTTAGGTTGGAGATTAGTAAATCCAAAACTGAATGCAATGTATGGTACAGAAGGTATGGGCGAAACAGCCGAAAATGTAGCTGATAAGTATAATATATCAAGAGAAGACCAAGATAAATTCGCATTTAATTCGCAAATGAAAGCAACTAATTCGAGAAATAATGGAATATTCAAATCAGAAATAATTGATGTAATAATTCCACAAAGAAAAGGCGACCCAGAGATAATTTCGGATGATGAGTTCATCAGACCAGAAACTACATTAGAAAGTTTGGCGAAATTACAACCTGCATTTAGAAAAGGTGGCTCCGTAACTGCTGGTAATTCATCGGGTTTGAACGATGGAGCGGCAGTAGTCTTAATGTCATCTGAAGAGGGATTAGTAAACTCTGGATTAAAGCCAAGAGCTAGAGTAATAAGTTCTGCTGTTGTCGGCGTGGAACCACGCATTATGGGTATTGGTCCAATCGAAGCAGCAAAAAAAGCACTAAAAAGAGCTGGGCTAACATTTGCAGACCTTGATGTAATCGAACTAAACGAGGCATTTGCTGCACAATCTTTGGCTTGTATTAGAGCTTGGGGATTGAGTGATGATGATAATAGAATTAACCCAAATGGTGGAGCAATTTCACTTGGGCATCCGCTGGGAATGTCAGGAGCTAGATTGGTAATCACTGCAATGAATGAATTAGAGAGACGTAACGGGCGATATGCTATGTGTACAATGTGTATTGGCGTTGGACAGGGGTATGCTGCAATCATCGAAAGAGTATAAATTGTACACTGTGGTTTCGACTTCGCTTAACCACCGTTCAGTATAACGCAACCACCCAACAAAGATACTTGACTATAAGTACCGTTGACTGAGCGTAGTCGAAGTCAACTATAATAATTAATAAAATCAGATAAGGTGAAAGTTATGTTCAAATAAATAAAAATTAAAATTTATTATAATTGAACTTATTATACAATTACTTTTGTTTACTGGTCGAAATATAAAAATATAGCTCATAATTGTAATTTTAAACAATCTATTTGTAAAAATTAATAAAAATGAAAAAAATATTTTAAACTCCCTTGAAATAACAAAATAAGTTATTATTTTTGTAATCAATTAAAAAGTAAAAAGGAAATAAATAAATGTCTAATTATGCACCCGTTCTTAAAAGAGATTCTGATGGTAGATTGTTTTCTTATGATGAACAATACAAAAGTACCAAAGATAAATTATCAAAAAATATAATCAAAGAAAATTATATTCATTTCTTAGCTTCTAAGCAAGTGGATAGCGATTTTATTTGGCAATTAGTTAAAATATCAGTTGCCGCTATTGCATCTGATGGAATTCACAAAAAAGAAGAATTGTTGGTATGTCAAGAGATATGTAATGAGTTGAGTTTGGATTGGGATAAATTTTTACCAGAAATAGAAAATGAATTATCTCAAATTTCAAACTTTAATTTAGAGACTATCACATCTTATTTACAAATTGCATTTCCAGATGATAACATATCTCACTCGTTTTTATTATTTGAGGCAGCACTTCATATCATTTTAGCTGATGGAATAATGACACAAGACGAATGCGATTTATTGGCAAGTATAGGTACGATTCTTAAAATACCAACTGGTAAAATCATTGCTCGTATTGGATTGTTTTTGAATGAAGAAAAACAAACTTTGGTAGATGTAACAGAAAGCCTACAATGGCAGTACACACAATATATGAGTGAATAATAAAAGTGCAATTATTTTTTATTTAGATACCAGGCTCCAATTCAAAAAGTTGGAGTTTTTTTTGTGTTTGGTTCTTTTGAGGAGAAAGAAAAAAGGAAAGAAATCAGCCAAAAACCAGATAAAATAAAATTATTTTTAAATAAATAAAAATTAAAATTTATAAATTTTTAGGTAATTTATTTAGATTCGCTTGAAAGTATTGAGGTTTAATAAAATAAGAAAAATTTATTATTACTAAACTTATAAAAGAAGAAAGAGCTAAGATTTTGAAATCTTTATTATTTATAATAAAAATTAAAATGGAAAGCAAAGGTAAAATTGTGATTAAAGAAAAATAAATAAATCTATTATCTAAGTAATCATTCGCAATGGAAATTAAATCTGTATTTATAAAATTTACAATCAACAAAGGGAAAATACATATAAAAAAAATCAATATGGCTGAAATAAAGTCTTCGTGAATATATGCTGTTAAAAATAATACTGCAGAGGATATATATATACTGAAAATATTAAATTTAGATTTCATAATTTTTATGTTTTATTTTTTATTTAAAAAAATAGTAAATAATTTACAATTAATTAAAAAGTTTTGTAAAATTAAAGCTTAACCTTTAATCGACTTAATTTTATTAATTAATATTTTAAT
>JBDNHS010000547.1:0-1732 GCA_041688685.1 Kapaibacterium sp. (SeqCode) | reverse complement strand
TTCAATTTTTAGTTTATGAGCAAAATCCATATCATTAATATTTTTGTAATCATCAAAATAAACATTAAGCTTTGTTGACCCATCTATTCCTTTATTCTGATATTGTTTTAATAGTAAAGAATTTTTATCATTAACAGTAAATTCTAAACCCCTTTTATTTTCAATCCTTTTTAATAAGTTGTCTCCATTTGTATTTGTAGAATTAAATCTAAATCCTCCTAAACCACCTGGAATCTCAGAAATTAATATATTTAACAAATCATCAAATCCTAAATATATTTTTGTGGCTTTAAATATATTTTCTTGAGTTGGTTTGCCATAATAAACTATATTCTGTAATAAAGAATAAATAATTGCTGTATCTTTGGTAGAGTAAGATTTGACTACTGTAATTCCAAAAGGTCCATTAATAGTAGCAGTTAGAGTATCTTTCGTATAAAAAGAAAAATCACAATTTGCTTCTAAATTATTTTCAGGTGATTGTATCGAAATATCTGCATTAATTGATAAAGTTTTAAATTCTTTTAATTTAATTGGAACTTCTAAATCCTGATTTTGATTTTGAGTTGTTGTATTAGAGCATGAATTAAAAAACATACCTAAAAGAATGAATACAAATATTTTTAAAAATGTGGTTAAATATATTTTTCTAATTTTTATATTTATAAATTTAAATATATAGTTGAAACTTGTAACTTGATTTATAATTAATTTATTCATAATTATTTTTTATTTTTGACTTATTTATTAATTTTTTTATCAAAAATAACAAAGTTTAATTGAAATATAGTTAAATTTGCTATATATTATCAACAATTTATAAAATAAATTAATTAAATTTATATGATATACGTAACAAAAAATATAACTTTTTCTGCTTCTCATAGATTATACAATCCTAATTGG
The DNA here is from genome assembly GCA_041688685.1 of Kapaibacterium sp. (SeqCode). Taxonomy (GTDB): domain Bacteria; phylum Bacteroidota; class Ignavibacteria; order Kapaibacteriales; family UBA2268; genus JBDNHS01. The sequence continues at coordinate 826 of JBDNHS010000547.1, read as the reverse complement.
ACACACGATAAAAATGAAGAAGTCTTTGATAAATGTAATAATCCAAATGGACATGGTCACAACTATATTTTGGAAGTAACTATAGAAGGTATTCCAAATTTAGAAACTGGATATGTCATTGATTTAAAGAAGTTAAAGAAAATAATGATGGAAAACATTGAAAAACATGTTGACCATAAACATTTGAATTATGACGTTCCCTTTTTAAAAGGTATTATCCCAACTGTTGAAAATATTGCAGTAGTATTTTGGCAGCAATTAGAAAATAAAATTGAAGATGGAAAATTATTCAAAATAAAACTCTACGAAACTGATAGCAGTTACGTCGAATATTTTGGTGAGCCAATTGAGATTAAAACATTTGATAATTTATAAATTATTTAAGATTAAATTTAAAGATTACAAATAAAAATTAAAGACTTAAAAAAACTATGTTAGAAAAAACTGATAAAAATACAAATATTAATCAAAATTATGAAGATGAAGATAATGAACAAATTCATGAATTAATATTAGACCTTTTCCCAAATCAAAATAAACTCGGTGAAGATTTATTTGATGCAAATGGCAATTTCCCTATTTCAGAGCATGAAAGAAAGATAATGACTGATAAATTAGAGTCAAAGCTTATGGAAATTATGGACATTTTAAGAATTAATAGAAATGATCCGAACTCAACAAATACTCCTCATAGAGTTGCCAAAATGTTTGTAAATGAATTGTTAATTGGTAGATATACAGAAGCTCCCAATCTTACAGTGTTTCCAAATCGTAAAGAAGTTAATGAATTAATAATTTCAAAAGGTATTCCTATAATGTCAATGTG
>JBDNHS010000546.1:0-3647 GCA_041688685.1 Kapaibacterium sp. (SeqCode) | reverse complement strand
ATATCAGAGTTATTTACTTTTTTGGGATTACGGCTGACTAATTTTATTTGTTTGTCATAATCATAAATATTTTTTGCTAAATCGGTACTTATAGCACCGCCAGACCCTAGAATTACTTGCATTTATTGCCTTTTGACTTTATTTCTATTTATTAACATTATAGAAGGTACCTTACGAACAAACTTAAAATATGTTTCTAAATTACAAAAGAAAAGACAAAGCATATTGGCTTCGTCTGGTGTATAAGGAATTATTTTATTGATTAAAAGCCATAAGGAATATAAAATTCACCTGTGGAATTTAAAGATTTTATTTTTATGTTTGATTACAAATTTTTAGGGTTTAAAAAAAATAAAAATGATTATTGAAAGTCAGTAAATTGAAATTTAAAATTATCCACTTTTTTGATATTCTCGAATAATTTTGTTAATTTTGTGAATAAGGATTCTTAATTTTCCGAAAACTTACGTTTTACGTGAGCAGACAATGTAGGAAATTGGGGGTCCTTATTCATTATCTGACATAAATAGCCAATGTCTGTAAGGATGGTACCAAATATTTTCCAAATTTTCTTTTTTACCAGTGGTTATTCCTATGTTAAAGTTAGGATAAATGTCTCTAATATTTTTATTTATTATATTATACACTTTTTCTTTAGCAATTGTTCTTCTACCTCTTTTTCCCGTTTCAGCACTTTTTATTGCGTTCATTTTATTTAATTGAAAAGCAATAGCACCTAAAATAATATCTAAACATTGCAATGGTAAATGTTTTTTAGAATCTACTTCACTTATTGCATCCTTATTTATAATTAAGTTTGCACTTTTAAATTCATCTAGATTTGCAATTCCTAAAATAAACTGCTTGAATTTATCATTTTTATCTTTTCTTTCTGGTAAAATATCTAAAAAGAATTCTAAATAGTTAAATTTATTATTTTTGAGATATTGGAGCCCAAATGAACGTTTTATAAATTGATAATATAAAAGATGATAGGAATGATCCTTTTGATATTTATTCAATAAACTTGTATTTGTCTTATCATTTTTTGTAAACATAATTCTTATTTTAACTTTACCGGATTTAATTAAACTAAAAATCAAATTTACCATTTCTATATAGTTTTCTAAATGATGTTGATTTATCTTTTCCCACTTCATTTCCGAATTAATATTATACTTTTCAAAATTATTTCTCAAAATTTCATCAACCACAAAATAATCTTTACTATTTATAATAATACCACCATAAAAATTAGAATAATGCTTTCCTTTTTTTACTGATTCATCACACCAAATATACCATCTATCATTTTGCATAAGTAATTTATGTTTATTTTAAACTGATTTACAAATATAAAGGATTTAGCAATAATTACTAAATCCTTTTAATCTTTACATTATTCAATATGTTACTTATTTTTTAGCTGCAGCCAGATGTTGTGCCGCAATCCTCGCAGACTGTACAGCTGCCGTTGCGTTTCACCCTAAGTGATGAGCAGTTGGAGCACTGTTCGCCAGTGTAACCGAATTGCTGTGCTTCGAGGGCGGTTTTTGCTATCATAACAGTACCACCTTTGCTTACTGTTTGTATAATTTCGCTAACTAACTCAAAAGAGTTATCCTCTGCTTTGATGATAGTATCAGAAAGCTCAGCTTTGGCTGTGATTAAGTTATTTGTAGTATTATTTATTGTGTTAGTTGTTGTTGTAGTCGAATTAATCTCTATCAATTTGGTTAAATTGTTGTTGTCAGTTTTGATTTCGTCAACGGCGTTAACGTGAATAAAATCAGTTCTATTCAAATAATCATAACCTAATGAACGGAAAACATAATCCAAAATAGAAGTAGAATTTTTGATTACTTCGTGACCATCAACATATCCAGCAGGTTCGAAACGAGTAAATGTAAATGTATCAACCAATTCTTCTAATGGCACACCGTATTGAAGTGCTTTGGATGCCAAAATAGCAAAACTATTCAGCAAGCCTCTAAAAGCAGCACCTTCTTTGTACATATCAATAAAAATCTCACCCAAAGAACCATCTTCGTATTCGCCAGTTCTAAGGAAAACTTTGTGTCCTGCAACGGTTGCTTCACGGATAAATCCAGAACGTTTTTTAGGTAATTTTTGTCTTGATGGTTTTGATATTCTGTTATCAATATGCTCTTGGAATTCTTTGGCACCCACAGTTTCGTCAAATGCTTCTTCATCACCCAATAAAATCATTTCATCAAGGTCAGCATAATTTACAGAGTTGAGTGGTTGTGAAAGTTTTGAACCATCACGATAAAGAGCAATAGCTTTTACCATCATTTTCCAAGATTTCATATATACTTCACCGATTTCAGAAACACTTGCATCTGCTGGCATATTTACAGTTTTAGAAATGGCACCAGAGATGAATGGTTGAGCAGCTGCCATAATTCTAACGTGAGCCATATAATTAATATATCTTTCACCTTTTTTACCACATTTATTTGCAGTATCAAATACTGGCAGATGTGATAATTTTAGGTTTGGTGCACCTTCGATCATCATTGTACCACAAACGTAGTCATTTGCTTCGTCGATTTGAGTAGAAGTAAATCCTAATCCAGTCAATAAATCAAAATTTGCATCATTAATTTGAGCATCAGTAATTCCAATAGTTTTTAGGAAATCTTCACCCAAAGACCATTTATTAAAGGCGAATTTAATATCAAAAACATCATCTAATTGCTTTTCGATTAATTCAATTTTGGCGTCAGTAAAACCTTTTTCTTTCAAGCTATTTTTATTGATATTAGGGCAACCGATAAGAGTACCGTGACCTTTGCAATACTTTTCGATATCTTCGATTTGTTTGTCAGTATAACCTAATTTAATTAATGCTTTTCTAACAGATTGATTTACAATTTTGAAATATCCACCACCAGAAAGTTTTTTGTATTTGATGATAGAGAAATCAGGCTCGATACCTGTAGTATCGCAATCCATAATCAGTCCTATTGTGCCAGTTGGGGCAACAACAGTAGTTTGTGCATTACGGAAACCGTATTTATTACCTAACTCAACAGCATTATCCCAAACTTCTTTTGCACTAAGCAAGATATTTTCAGGACAATATTTAGGATTAATACCAATTGGTCTGATAGTTAAATTTTCATATTCAGATTGTTCTACATTATAGGTAGCTCTTCTATGATTTCTCATAACTCTATTCATAGATTCTGCATTTTTTTCATAACCAGGGAAAGCACCTAATTCTTTCGCCATTTCAGCAGAAGTTTCATAAGAATGCCCAGTCATAATAGCAGTTAGAGCTCCAGTGATAGCTAATCCTTCTGGAGAATCGTAAGGAATACCTTGCACCATTAATAATGTACCAAGATTAGCATAACCTAATCCCAAAGTACGGAAATCATAACTTAGTTGTGCCATTGGTTTTGATGGAAATTGAGCCATCAAAACGGAAATTTCTAAGACCATAGTCCAGAGTCTAATAGCGTGTTTGTAATCATTCACCAAAAATACTTGGCTCTCTTCATCAAAGAACTTAATTAAGTTTAATGATGCTAAATTACAAGCAGTATCGTCTAAAAACATATATTCAGAACAAGGATTAGATGCGTTAATTCTGCCACTTTCAGGGCAAGTATGCCATT
>JBDNHS010000545.1:0-4692 GCA_041688685.1 Kapaibacterium sp. (SeqCode) | reverse complement strand
TTGTATCATCGAAATCCTCAATAATTCTTCTTTTGGCTATCGTATCTCTTTTTACAGTGATTTTATAGTTTGGTTCATTAACAAATGGTTTACTAATTGGTTTTATCGTTTCCGACATTTTTTGACTTAGATTTATATAAGTACCAATTAATCCAATAATTGCTAAGCTGGCTCCAATTAATTTTAATACTATTTCTTCTAAAACAATAGCAAAATATAGTCCTAATAATATCAGAGCAATTAAAATTAAGTCATTAAACTGAATTAATTTTAAATAATCTATTTTTTCTTTTTTCATAATTAACAACAATTATTTTATAAATATTAAAGAATTCTGCACACCAAAAAAAAACAATTTACTGAATTGTAAATTCAATAAATTGCAAAATAATTAATAAATATTAAAATTATTGTATTGAGTAAATTTTGTGTATAATTTCTTTTAAAATTACCATCAAAAAAATCTGTTTTTAATCAATGTAAATGTAAAATTCTACAGAAAATCAAATATTTACTTATAAACAGTTTTTTCCATCAAGTCCCAAATTAAAATAGTTTCAGTGAATTGCGTAAATTGGGTATTAGTTATTTTACCTTTTATAATACTATTCAAATTTGCCTTTGCATAGCTTGGAGCACCAACATAAGATATTTCTAATTCATAATTCCCATTACCTTTAAATTCCAAAAGTTCTGCTTCTTTATTCATTTCTGGTAATCTAAAAGTCTTTTGGTCTGTATAAAGTGAATCCATTTGACAATTTAATTTATATACATTATTTCTATAATCAACTAAATTCACTTTTGAATTTCCTCTGACGTTAATTACATCTAAATTAAAATCTAAATCTCTATTCCAAGTAGTGTCAAAGTCAACTGAAAAAGATGGTAATAAATTTTTGATTGGGTCAATTAATTTTACTAATTCCAAATCAGATAATTTAGCTAAAATAGCTTCCAATCTTTCTGGATTATCATATTTTTTGATGTCATTTTTGATTTGATCTCTTTTTTCATTCAAATCATCACCTTGAATTTTTGCTACTTGTCCGTAATTTGAATATAGTGCTTCAAAAGTTTTGCCCAATGGTTGAATAAACAACAAAAAATCTCTTTCGTTCAATGGTGGTACAGCTTCGTCATCTTGACTGATAAATCTTACCATTTTTTTACCAGAATTGAAATTATATTCACAAGAATCAAATGAAGCATATACTTTTTGATATCCATCTTCTGGAAAAGATATTGCTCTTAAATGATAATAATATGTATAATTTCTATCATATTCAACAACATTACTATCAGAATAAACTCTTTTCACTTTCGTATTTTCTGTCAATCTAAATTTATTAAATACACTTACAGGTATTTTGAAAGGGATTTTGTAATTAAGTTTGTTGTTATTATTTCTTTGAATGTTTGTTGTATTTTGTGCAACAGCGGTAGAAGTCGTAAAATTGAGTGCTATTACAAAAATGATAATATTTAATAAGTTGTAAAGTTTATTTTTCATAGTTGTATTATATGGGTGGATTAATTAGTTTTGAATTAAAAAGTTTAAAAATCAATATTTAATTTTAAATTATTCTAACATAGTTTTCAATTTAGGACAAAAAAAAATTAAAATTATTTTAGTAATACTCAAATTCTATATAAAAGTTTTGATTGAGTATAAAAAAAGTGATTAAATTAATTTTATATTGGATATAAGATTAAAATAATCACTATAAAATGATTTATTATTTCAATAAATTGTTCAAAAAATCTTCAAAAATAAATTGCAAAAATTATTGATTATTAGCTACTTCAGATTGACTGAAGAAAAATAATATTTCATTTTTAGCATTTTCATCACTGTCAGAACCGTGAATTGCATTTGCTTCGATATTTACACCAAAAATCTTTCTAATAGTACCTTCTTCTGCTTTTAAAGGGTCAGTAGCACCGATTAATTTTCTGAATTCTTCTACAGCATTTTCTTTTTCTAATGCAATAGGAACAACCGGGCCACTTGTCATATAAGCAATTAAGTCATTATAGAATGGTCTTTCTTTGTGAATTGAATAAAACTCACCGGCTTGAAGAGGTGATAATTTAGTTAATTTTAGTGCATTTACTTTAAATCCAGCATTTTGTATTTGTGCAACTATGCCACCGATTGAATTTTTTGCAACTGCATCTGGTTTTATTATAGCTAATGTTTTGTTCGACATTTATATTTTCCTATATATAACTTTAATTAAAAATATAATAAATTATTTATTATTTCATTTTGTCAACATACAAACGATTATAATTCACTTTTAATGATAAAAATTATTTAGTTTTTAAAAATTATAAATTATGAACAATAAAGAGTATATAAATACATATATTTCAAACAAAATCAATTAATTTTATGTATTAAAAAAACAAAATTGTAATTTGTATTATATGTTAAGTATAAAATAAAAATACATCAAAATTAAAATATTAAAGATATGAATATGCAAAACGAAAAATTAATAGAGAATATATTAAATTTATTCAAAACAACAAGTTATCTTCAATTAAATGAAATATCAAAGTTATTACAAATAAAATCAAATACAAATCAATATGATGAATTGAAAATGGCTTTGTTATATCTTTGTGATACGAATATTCTCGCTAAATCGAGTAGAAGAAGATATAGTTTGAATATTGCAAAAATTGAGTCGAGTTTAATTGGGACTATTTATTTTAATGATAACAAAATCTTTGTTAAAACATCAAATGCTAATTATGATTTAATATATATCAAAAAAAGGGATTTATTGAATGCTTTGGATAATGATATTGTTGAGGTGAAAATATTAAAAGAAAAAGATAATAAGTTTTTTGGTGAAGTTATAAAAGTTGATTCACGAGCCGAACATATTTTTGATGGTACATTATTGATAGAAGATGAATTTTATTTTGTGAGACCATTTGATACAAAAAAATATGAAATGGATTTTTTGGTATTGAAAGAAAATTTGAATGGTGCAAGTATTGGACAGAAAGTTCAAGCAAGTTTCTTGAATTGGACTAACCCAAATAAATTGCCTACAGCCAAAATTACAAAATTCTTTAAAAATGAAGTAAGCAGTCTAAATATTAAGTCTGAAATCGATAAAATTGTTAAAGAATATGGTTTAATGGAAACTTTTCCTGAGGAAGTAATCGAAGAAGCAAAACAATATTCGATACCAAAAAATCAAAAAACTTATAAAGATAGAATTGATTTAAGAGATGACTTAATTATAACAATTGACCCATTTGATGCCAAAGATTTTGATGATGCTTTGTCACTCAAAAAATTAAAAAATGGTAATTTATTATTAAGTGTGCATATTGCAGATGTAAGTCATTATGTAAAAGAAAATACTCAACTCGACATTGAGGCAAGGTTTAGAGGTAATTCAACATATTTAGTTGATAGAGTAATCCCTATGTTACCAGAAGAGTTATCCAATAATATATGTTCTCTAAAACCAAATGAAATTAGATTTGCCTTTTCTGTTGATATTGAATACAATGAAAAATATGAAGTTGTTAATTATAAAATTTATGAATCTGTGATAAAAAGTAAAAGAAGATTTACTTACGAAGAAGTTTTAGAAATAATAGAAAACAACTCCGGTGAATTAGCAGAAGAATTGATTTTGCCATTGAATACACTTGCACAAAGTTTAAGAAACAAAAGATTTGAAAATGGTGGAATAGATTTTAATACTTCTGAGGTTAGATTTATTAATGACGAAAATAATAGACCCAAAGAAATAATATTAAAAACAGGTACTTTGTCAACAAAATTAGTTGAAGAATGTATGTTGGCAGCCAATCAAGTAGTTGCATATAATATTATAAAAATGTCTGAATTAAATAAAGTAAATGGATTATTGCCATATATTTATAGAATTCATGATAATCCCGACCCAAAAGTAATTACAGATTCATTAAATTTAATTGCTTATTTGGTTGGTCAAAAAATCAAAGCAAATAAAGCTACTTCCAAAGAAATTAACAACTTATTACATAAATTTAAAAATACAACCGAGTCAAATGTTGTTAGTCAGATATTAATTAGGTCATTACCCAAAGCTATATATTCTCATCAAAACTTTGGTCACTTTGGTTTAGGATTTGACCATTATACTCATTTTACTTCACCGATTAGGCGTTACGCAGATTTGATTATTCATAGATTGATAAAAGAATATACCAAAGGTGATGTCCAACAGGATAGAATTGATTATATGAAGCAGTTTGTAAAACATATTTCTACTTCAATTACAACTACTGAAAGATCTTCGATGGAGACTGAAAGAGCGACTAATAAATTGGCAATTGTTATGATTGCGGAAAATTATTTAGGACAAATATTTGAAGGTACTGTTACAGGAGTTACTTCATTTGGATTATTTATAACAATAGATAATATATACATCGAAGGATTATTACATATCAAAGATATTACTGATGATTATTATGTTTTTGATGAGACCAAATTTAGTTTCATTGGTAAAAGAAAGAAAAATGTTTATAGAATTGGCTCAAGAATTAAAGTAAAACTTGTCAAGGTCTCTATACCAAAAAGAAACATAGATTTTTGTTTGGTTGAAGATTAATATAATAAATTTATTTATGTATTTTCAGTTAAAAATGAAACTATTTATTTAAACATACGTA
>JBDNHS010000544.1:0-3920 GCA_041688685.1 Kapaibacterium sp. (SeqCode) | reverse complement strand
TGAAAAAGGAGTGAAAATATCAAGAGAAATACCAATTTTATCAAAAGAAAAGTTTGATGAATTCTATTTAAACCCTATTTTAAAATCTTTAAGTTTTCTAAAGGAAAAACATAAAAGTATTTTAATAGCAGATAATACTATTTTTCATTACACAAGTTTAGAAAGTGCAATAAAAATATTAAATTCGAAACGTTTAATGTTTAATGATATAAAGAAATCTAATGATTTTTTAGAGAATAGAATTGATTTAGATGGTTTTAGCTATGTAGGTGAGAATTATTTGAATATAAATACTATTAGAAAGCAGTTAAATAATACATTCAATTTATTTAAACAAATTTGTTTTACTACAAATTTAACAACAATATTATATGGTGGTCATATAAGTTTGGAATCAATCAGTAATAATGAAAATTTTAGAGAACTTATAATGGCACCATATCATTTTCATTGCATTCCGGTAGGAGGATTTAATAAAAATAGATTATGGGAGCAATATGCAAATAAAGGTAAAGGAGTATGTTTAATTTTTGATAAAAGTAAATTATCAGAAACAACTATAAATAAAAATGAAATATACAAACAACAAATTCGATATACTATAGATTTTGAGAGTATTGAAGGACGCGAAAGACTTGAATCAAATAATAATGACCTACAAAACGAAGATGAATATATTTTAAATAATTTAAATTACAAGCATTTTGATTACAGAGATGAAAGTAAATTTAAATTAATAACCAAATGTGGTTCTGAAGATTATATTGAAATTACTGATTCACTATCGGGTATTATTTTTGGTCCAAATTCTAATAAAGAAGAGTTAAATGGTATGTATGAAAATTTGGATTTATTTTTAAAACTACATATTTATAATGACAAAAATCAATATATCCTATATGCTTATGGAAAACCTAAGCTGTAAGTAATAATCCCTACCCCATATCCGTCAACATTTGTGTAGAATATGCATATTATATTAGTTTATTTGTTAGAAGAGTGAAGAGAACCCATCCTTAATCCCGCAAATTTTAAGATTTGGTAGGAAATTTAGGAGTGGGAAGACGACCCGCCGGTCGTCTCTACAAAATAGAAAAAAGCGAAAAAGAGTGTAAATGAGTGCAATGTTGCAGCTGAAAAAAGCGAAAAAGAGTGTAAATGAGTGCAGAATTTGGAGAGAACCCTACGCTGACCCTCCCCAAATCTTAGATTTAGGGAGGGGATAAGAAAAAATAAGAGACTACTCCGTCAGACCGCGTCTGCCACCCTTTCAAAAAGGGGAATTTAGGAAAAAGAGCATTTATATATATTAGTCGTACTTTTCAAATAAGATTTCTCTTTTTTCATAGCCCATTTCAATGAGTGATTTTCTGGCTTCTTTAATCATTTCGTCCCAGCCACAAAGATAAAATAATGCAGGGTGTTTGTCCTTATAGATTTCATTGTAAACTTTGTGAACATAACCTTTGTAGCCATCCCAATTATCAGTTTCACGAGAAAGGACTGGATAATATTTAAAATTTGGGTGTTTATCTTGTAGAGCATAAATTTCGTCAGGGTAGCATAAATCTTCTTTGTATCTTGTACCAAAAATCAAATTAACTCCTTTGTTGTCTTTGTTTTTATTCAAAATATCAAGATACATAGACCTAAATGGTGCTAATCCAACACCAGTACAAATAAAACAGATTTCTTTTGTGATTACTTCAGGTATTAAAAATCGACCTAAAGCTTTTGAAATTTGTAAATCTGTGCCTATTTTGGCATCTTCAAAAAGGTATTTCGTGCCTTTCCCGTGCTCAGCTTTTACGATCAAAAGCTCGATTTTATTGTCTCCAATTGGCTCGGAAGCTATAGAATACTGTCTATAAGTTTTTTTGTCCTCAATAGGTAACTCAATTTTTATATATTGACCAGCTTTAAATTCATATTTTTCCATTTCAGGAAATTCAATTTGAAACCTTTTAATAGTTTTAGTTTCATCAATAATATTATATACTTTTGCTTTAAAATATTCAGAACCAGCCATTTTATTATAATTATAATTAGTGAAAAAGTATTTACAAATTTAACAATAAACAATTTAAATGATTAATTAATTCAAGTAATATTATTATTTATTCAAAAAATAAAGAATTAACAAACTATGAAAAATTTATAATAAAATAATTAATAAATCGTAACTACTAATGTATGAAAATAATATCAAAAATATTAGTGCCAATTTTAATTTCAACATTATTACTTACTAATGTTGGGTTTAATGTTATATATCATACTTGTAATTCGACTGGAGAAATTAATATCTCTCTATTTATTGAGCAAATGTGCCAAAATGACGATTGTTCGGTGGCTAAAATTATCGGAGATAATGAGAATAAAGAAAATAATTGCTGTGATAGTGAAAAGTCAGGCACTGATTTACATAAAGATAATCAAATTAAAAGCAACAAAAGTATAAATAATAGTATAGACTATCAAAAATATGCTTCAAATTCTAACAAAGATAATAATTACACTTCTATTTTAGATGAATGTTGTAATTCAGAAACTGACTTTATTCAAACAAAATTAAACTTTACCATTAATTATGTTGATTTTAATTTTAAATCAGACTTAGTTATTGGCGAAACTCTAAAATTAAAAATTAATGATCTGAACAAAGATTATAAAGTTATTTTGGATAATATCGACTCCAAAATCAAGAAAATCCCATCAAAATCCTTATCTTACCTTATTAAGTATATATACTCAACCAATTCAAACAAAGAAAGTTATATTTATTAATTTTTTTAATTCTGTAAATTAAAAAAATATTAGATTCAATTCAATTATAATTTAATTGGAAAAGATTAATCAATATTTTGATTTTAACATTTTAAAAATTAATATTTATGAAAATATCAATAAATAAAACGAATAATTATTTTTATATATTTCTGTTCTTTTTTACGTTCATACTTTTAAATTATGCAGTGAATGCACAAAATTTAAAAGGAAAAATAATAGGTCAAATAAATAAAAAAAACACGGCACCAATCCAATCAGCAAAAATAAGATGGTTGGGGGGCAGTGGAGGTGCATTGAGTGATGAAAATGGTGAATTTGAATTAAGAATACCACCAACAACTTTAAAGTTTGAAGTAAGTGCTTTTGGCTTCAAAACTGATACCATAAAAATCGAAGCAAATCAATTTACTGTTGAGGTGATTTTAAAACAAGATTTAAAACTTAAAGATGTATTAGTAACTTCTGAATTACCATCAAAAATTATTGATAAAACAAATGTAATTAGTTCAGAGTATATTACTCAAAAAGGACTTAGAAAAGCAGCTTGTTGTAATCTTTCCGAGAGTTTTGAGACAAATGCATCGGTTGATGTAAATTATACCGATGCTATTACAGGTGCTAAAAAAATAATGTTACTCGGTTTATCGGGAGAATACTCTCAAATATTATCTGAAAAAGTTCAAAACTTTAATGGGTTAGTAACTGCTTTTGGTTTGGGATATGTTCCTGGTACTTGGATTAATTCTATCCAAATATCAAAAGGCTCATCTTCAGTAACTACTGGCTATCAATCTATGGTTGGTCAAATTAATATAGAGTTTAAAAAGCCAGAAGAATTAGAAAAACCGTTATTAAATCTTTATGCAAATAGTGTGGGAAGATTAGAATTAAATTATGATTTTTCAAATAAAATTAGTGATGATATTTTTGTTGGTAATTTCATTCATTTGAGTACACTTCAAAATAATATTGATGCAAATAAAGATGGATTTTTAGATTTTAATAAGGGCTACCAATTTAACTATTTAAATAAATGGAAAATCCAGAAAAATGATTATGAAATTCAAATTGGTGCTAAAATAATCTTTGATGAGAAAAATGGCGGACAATTTCAGGAACAGCAAAATCAG
>JBDNHS010000543.1:0-6570 GCA_041688685.1 Kapaibacterium sp. (SeqCode) | reverse complement strand
GATATACAAAAGTAATAAAAATCAAAACAATTCTATTAACATCTGTAAAAAGATTGGAATTACCGGAGCCCCTGGGGTGGGGAAAAGTACTTTTATAGAGACTTATGGTTTGGATTTGTGTAATGCTGGTAATAAGGTAGCAGTTCTTACGATTGACCCAAGTAGTAATGTTACCAAAGGTTCTATATTGGGTGATAAAACAAGGATGAACAACTTATCGGTTCATAAAAATGCTTTTGTAAGACCATCACCAACATCGGGGTTTTTGGGTGGAGTGAATGCCAAGACACAAGAAGCAATTTTATTATGTCAGGCAGCAGGTTTTGAGTATATATTAATTGAGACTGTGGGAGTTGGTCAGAGTGAAATAGAAGTAAGAAATTTAGTAGATTTTTTTATTTTATTAATTTTACCAGGGGGTGGAGATGATTTGCAAGGTATCAAAAAAGGTATTTTAGAAATGAGCGATTTGTTGTTAATTAATAAGGCAGATGGGAATAATTTACAAACTGCCAAACTAACAATGAGTGAGTATAAATCAATTTTGGATATGATAAAGCCAACAATGAGTGGATACAAAAGACAAATCCAGTTTTGCTCTGCACTCGAAAAAATTAATATTGATAATGTTATAAATACTGTAAATGAATTTTATCTTGACAAAGAAATTTTAGATTATTTAGAAAACAATGATTTTACAAAAAATTGGGCAAAAAGTTTGTTTTTAAATCAAATGATGGAGAAAGCTAAAATTATTTGGGAAAATAATTATAAAGATTTAGATTTTGAATTATCCCCTTATGAAATAGTTAATATTCTGAAAAAGAAGAAAAATATAGGCAAATAATTATTCATCTAACTTTTTACCGAAATAATCATTCATTTTAGAAATTACACCTTTCTTATCATTGTCATAGATTGGAGTTTTATCTTGTTTCTCTGGAAAATCCTCGATAAATAAAGTTTGAGTAGGAAATGCAAACCTAACATTAAGTTCTTTTGCTAAGTCAATAGCTTGAGTTATAAATAAACTTCTTGCTTCTAATTCATCATTCCAATTATCAACATCAAAGAAAACATTAACTAAAATATCAATAGACGAAGAGTTTAATCTATTCAAATAAATTTGATATTCATCTTTATTGGTAATAGGATGATTTTTGTGAATGGTTTTTAATCCATTTACATAAGCCTCAATTAGATAAGTTGGAGTATCGTAAGTTAGAGAATAATGTGTGTTGTATCTTCTCATAACTCTTTTGCCCAAATTATCAATTCTCATATCAGCCATTTTACCATTTGGCATAGTAATTAATGAATTATATAATGTTCGAATTCGGGTTGACCTAAGACCAATTTCTTCGACTATTCCTTCGGTACTATCAAATGCTATAAAATCACCAACTTCAAAAGGATGGTCTATGAATATGGTTACAGAGCCAAAAACATTTCTAACAGTCTCTTGTGCTGCCAAAGCCAATGCTAAGCCGCCAATAGATGCACCAGCAAGTAAAGGAGTATAATCCACACCAAGACTACTTACGAAATAGAATGTACCCAATAAAACTAATACACCTTTGATTAATTTTCTACCAAAAGGTATAAGTTGGTCATCTAATTTTGATTTACTCTTTGTAGTAATATTTTGGAATATTTCAGAAATCAAATCAATAATATACCAGCCGAAAATGATAAATAAAATAGGGTAACATATACTTATAATAAAACTAATAGATTTCAACCAATTTGAAGGTAAAAACAACAAACTAAAAGTATGGTCTAATAAAATTAATACCATAGTAAAACTAATTGGAGAAGCTATCTTATTAAGATGTTTTACATCCACATCTAAATGTTTTAATTTCTTTAATAAATTAGAAAAAGTATATTTTAAGACTTTTTTGATAATTCTATAAATCAGAAGACCAAAAAATAAAAACAATATTATTCCTAAATATTGCCATAAAGTAATCCCGAAAAGGTTTTTGTGAAAAATTGATGGAAGTTTGTCTGTTAAATTAACAATTTCAAAAAAATATATTTGATTATATATTTCTTCAACCAGATTTACAGTTTCTTCCGAGTATAACCATTTATTATTTATTTTTTCTAAATATAATGTTGGTTCGTTTGAAGATAAAAAGTAAATGTTTTTATTAGTTGAAGTATCTATAAAATTTTCATTATTTGGCACTTGCGATAATTCAATAAATATTTTTTTGGCATCTAATATTCTTTTAAGTTTTATAGAAAAATCTAGAATAGTTTTATTAGATTTATTCCCTTTGAATAATGCTTTTGCAGCTTTATGTGGTTGATAATTACTTATTTGTAAGTTATTCAAATGAGTGTGAAGAGTAGCACGTGGAGAATTTAAATTATTAACTGCTAACATTTCATTATTAGTTAATAATAAGAATCCCAACATTATTAAAAGATATATTTTATTTAAGCTTTTATTCACTCTTAGTAGATTAAAATTGGAAATACCAAAATTCAATTTAATTCACCTGTAATTTTAAAATTATTAATTTATGAAGAAATAAAAATATGAAATAAATAACATAATATTTGCAAAATAATTTATCTTAAAACTAATTTTCATAATTTTTATACATTTTGAACGAAATATATAGCTTTGAATTGTTATTTGTTGTGAATTATAACTGAATTACAACATTTTTTATTTTTTGATTTAGTTATTTATTATATTTGAATTATTAATAAATACAATCTAAACTTTTTAGTAAAAATATAAATTTAAAAATTATATTAAATTCTACAAAACTAATAAGTTAAATAAAAAAATTATTACAAATATTATTTTGATATTATGGTAAATAAAGAATTATTTTTGTCAGTCATCTCAAATATCACTCATAATTTTGAAACTTATGAGTTTAGAGACCAACTAACTGTAACTGTTGACAAAAAAGACATAGTTGCTGTGGCGACTGAATTACGAGATAACGAAAATACTTTGTTCGAACAATTAAGAGATGTAACTGCAATTGATTGGTTAAAAGACAAAGATAGGTTTGAGGTAGTTTATATGTTATATTCATTAACATTTAAGCGTAGATTACGCTTAAAAGTTAAAATTGATGAATCAGATATGCACTGTCCATCTGTCTATTCAGTTTGGCAATCAGCTAATTGGTACGAAAGAGAAACCTACGATATGTATGGCGTGCTTTTTACAAATCACCCAGATTTTAGAAGATTCTATATGCCAGAAGATTACGTTGACCCAGAAAATGGTGAACCGATTTATCCATTGAGAAAAGATTTTCCTTTGATGGGGATACCGGACTCATTGCCATTGCCTCCATATCCAGAAAAATATGGTTTCGAACAATAAGTAAGGTGAAATTCTATTTAAATAGAATTTTGTGAAATAATACTAAAAAAAAGAATTAAAAAAAAAGTGGGCTACAACCCACTTTTTTTGTTTTATTTTCTACTTAACTTATTATACGTCAAATCTAAATTAAACCTAAATCTAAATTAAATATCGTTGTCAACATCAAGATATAAGTTGTTGTTATTAAAATCTAATCCAGGCATAAGTTGATTATCCATAGCAATAATCTCAATGTTGCCTTTTACTTCTAAGAAATTATTAAATATTGTTTCCAATTGTTTCTCCCTTAGTTTCCAATTTGTGTTCATAGCTTTTTTTTCACTATCTATAGCAGATTTCATAACTTGATAAGAATCAAAAATCTTACTAAATCTGTCATTGAAATTCTGTGAAGTTAAATAATTATAGAGTTTTATAGATTTGTTTTCTATGTCATTATTTACTTTTGTTACTTGATTTATTTTTAACATTTGGTCTCTGAACATATTAAGTGCTTCTTTATGATAACCGTACCTACAAACCCATACTCCATCTACATTATATAGATGAGTGTTTTCTTTGTCTTTTGGCAAATTAACACTAATTATAATAGCAATTTCAGCACCTTTGACACTTTTATCTTTTGATAATTTGTCTATATATGTTTTTTGAAAGTTAGCTGCATTTTTACATTCAATTATTAATTTACCAATAAAATCATTTTTATGTTGTACATTTACTATAAAATCTGCACCGGTCTCACCTTTTTTCACATCTGATATTGTATCGTCTGCGAATAGTTCGACCAAATCTCTTTTGATTAAATCTTCAAAAGCTTCCCCTTTGAGTTCGACTGTAGTTCTATTTTGTGACTTGCTTAATTCTTCGATCTTACTTTTTTGTCTTTCTAATTCTTTCGTTTTTTCTTCTATTTCAATTCTAAATTTACTTTCTAAAGTATTTTTAACACTTTTTATTTCAAAATCAAACTTTTGTTGTGCTTCAATTTCTAACTTTTGCTTTAAGTCTCTTTCTTTGTTTTGGTTTTCAATTTTAAGTTTTTCAATTTCAATTTTAAGTTTTTCTGAATCATTTTTTTCTTGTTTCAACTTATGGATTTCATCGTCTTTTTGTTTTAGTCTAAGTGTTTCTAATTCTTTATTTTCATTTTGGATTTTATTTTTAATTTCTTCTGCTAATTCAATTTTATCTCTTTCAAATTGTAGATTCTTTCTGCTGAGTAAATCTTCAATTTCCCTTTTATTTTGATTTTCTAATATTTTTTGAGTTTGTTCTAACTGAATTGCTTTATTTTTTAGATTAAATATCTCATCATCTTTTTTTCTTGTATTTTCATTTTCAAGTTGTTGTTTTATTGCATCACCAATTTCAATTTGATGTGAGCAATTTGGACAAATGATATTTATTGGACTATTATTCATAATTTTTTTCCTTTAATTTACTATATATTTTCTTTTAACATTTTTAATTTTAATTTAATTCTAATATAAATCAAAAAAAGTAAAAATAAAATATTATTTGCGATATTTTAGGTATAAGCTATTGAGTACGACAGAAATTGAACTTAAACTCATCATAAATGATGCTAACATAGGGTCGATTTTTAATCCGTAGCTTACAAACATACCTGTTGCAATTGGAATTGAAATTAAATTATAGATAAATGCCCAGAATAAATTCAAATTAATAGTTGAGACAGTTTGCTTTGCAATTACGAACAATTCATTTAATTTAGTGATGTCAGAGTTTAGAAAAGTAATTTGAGCAACATCAATTGCGATATCATTACCGCCTCCCATTGCAATACTTAGATTTGCTTTAGCCAATGAAGTCGAATCATTTATACCATCGCCTATCATTGCTACAATTTTATTTTCATTTTGTAAATTTAAAGTATAATTATATTTATCTTCTGGTAGCTGTTCTGCTCTATAATTATCGACATTTAGTTCATTTGCTAAGTCTTTGACTGTATTTAGATTATCACCTGATAAAATATGTGGAGTAATGTTTAGGTTTTTGATATTAGTTATTAACTCTTTTGTGCCATCTTTGAGATTATCTTTAATTATAAAAATACATAATATCTTTATATTATTTCCAGATAAATTAAAGGCAAAAACACAAGTATTTCCTTTTTCCGAGTTTGATTGAAAATTCGAGTCCATAATATTAAAATTTTCAATATTATCTTTACTTACGTTGTTTTTTAATATAATTTCATTTAATAATGTATAATTACCAATGTAATAATTTGAGGATAAATTTGATTTTAAGTTTGAGTTATTAGTTTCAATAGCAGATTGATTTTCTGATATTTCTATTTTTTCTGCTATTTCTACAATTCCCATTATACCTTTGCCAATAATATTTTCAATTTTCAATATTTTTGTACCAAATATTTTTGTACCAAATGTATTTGTATCAAATATATTTTTTGACTTGATATTAATTGTTTCATCTATTTTATTAAGAATTGCAGAAGATAAAGGATGATTTGATTGTGATTCTATTTTTTTGAATATTTCAAGATATTGATTTTTTTCATTTTCAAAATTATAATTAGTATCATTATTGTTGTCATTTGAAGTATTATTTTCAACAAAGGGTAAGAGGTTATCATTCCAAATTATTTGAGTTACAGTAGGTTTGCCGGCTGTTAGAGTTCCAGTTTTATCAAATATGATATCAGTTATGCTATTAGCTATTTCGAAGCTCTCAGCGTCTTTAATCAATATTCCTCTATCACTTCCTTTACCAAGTCCCACTACAATTGCGGTTGGAGTTGCCAGACCTAATGCACAAGGGCAGGAAACAATCAATACAGTTATAAATGAATTTATCCCTTCAAAAATATACTTATTAAACAAAAAATTATTGTCAGAATAATTCAAAGCAATTATAAACCATACGATAAAACTTGACACTGCAATTAAAATTACAATCGGTACAAATATATTTGTAATTTTATCAACTTTTCTTTGGATTGGAGCTTTGGTACTTTGTGCCTTTCTAACACTATCAATCAGATGAGAAAGTAAAGTATTGTTCCCAACTTTTTCTGTAATTGCAATTAAGCTTTCGTTTGTATTTAATGTTCCAGCAAATATACTTTCTCCTTCACTTTTCAAAATAGGAATTGGCTCGCCTGTTAACATACTTTGGTCTATATAAGAAAATCCCTTTATTATTTTACAATCTGCAGG
>JBDNHS010000072.1:0-3308 GCA_041688685.1 Kapaibacterium sp. (SeqCode) | reverse complement strand
TTCAACCAAAGTGGCAAATAACTTCAGACAAAGCCCAATATATAATTGAGAAACATAAACAGTTGGTCAAAGATTATGGTATTGATGTAGATAAAATAGAAAAAGCATTACGTTCTTGGATTAATGTTCAAAAGAAAAGCAATGAGCTTGATTTATCTGGTGTGTCCCATTATAGCTATGTTGATGAAAAGGGTGTGTTCTACCCTGGTAATTCAGCAAATACTAAACCTGGTGGTTATACTTTTGATATTATACATCCAGTTACTGGCAAGCCTTGTAAAAAACCCAACAACGGTTATAGATGGCCAGAAGAAACTTTTTGGGTTGCCGATAGTAATGGAGAGGTTTTGTGGCCAAGTACAGAAGATGGTATACCAAAAATTAAGAAGCGTATCGAAACAGCTACAGAATTGCTAAAAGGTTATTTTTATGAAGATAATCGCAAATCAACAAAAGCACTTGCCAAGGTTATGGGTAAAAAAGTTTTTAACAACCCTAAATCCATAAACCTTCTTAAAAAAATAATAAAATTTTCCACAAAAGAGTCTGACTATATCCTCGACTTTTTTGCTGGCAGCGGCTCAACAGCTCAAGCAGTTTCAGAGGTAAATTCAGAATTGGGTTCAAACAGGAAGTTTATTCTCATTGAACAAATGGATTATATAGATACTGTTACAATACCAAGGATACAAAAAACCACAAATGCAGATTTTATATACTCAGAGTTAACAGAACTAAATAAGTATTTGAGCATTATAAAGAATGCTGAGACAATTGAACAATTAAAGGACATCGGTAAAAACATAATCAATGATGGGCTCTATGCCTATTATGTACCACAAGAAATTGAAAAGGTTTTATCTACTGTTTCAGAGGCAGAGTTTGAAACAATCAAAAAATTGCTAATTTCTATCTTAGATAAGAACACCGTTTATATTCCGTATTCAGATATAGATGACCAATCATTTTATATTACTAAGGAGGTCAAGGAGATTAATAAAAAATTTTACAATCAATCGATATGAAACTAATTGACTTTAGAAAAGAAAGTTCAGAACGTAGTGATGCAGAAAATTGGAGTAAGCAATTACTTATATCCGAATCCCAATATCACTATGAAAGTATTGAAGGCTGTAATCAAAACACAGAAAACAGTGTAACTCATCTAATAGAAAGGGCACGTGTTTCAATTAGGGAAGGGAAAAGCACTAAATCTGAAATCATAAGAAATATTATCAGATTAGAAGGTGAACAATCATTACTAAGAAAAATCAATTTTTCAAAAGCATTTAATATTCCTCTTTCATATGCTCTATATTGTGATGAAAATGAAAATGTATTTCTTTTTAATTTTTTCTCACTTGAAAAAATTGAGTTTGTTCAACAATTTAAAAGTTATTTAGAGTTTTCTAACTGGATAGCTACAATAAAGGGTTGGGTTTCATCAAAACCTTTTAGAGAAAAAGAAGACTTACCTTATTTTGATAAGGAACTCAGAAAACATAAGACGGCTTGGCCAACAAACATCGATTGTTTTGTGTCTGATGAAAATAATGAACCAATTGCTATTATTGAGTTTCAAAACGCAAGAGATACAGGTGTTTTAGAGCATTGTAATAACGACCATTTTCAATGTAAACTATCTTTCACAAAGTCTGGAGCATACGGCCCTTATGTCGTTTATTCTGATGATATAAGAAGATGGACCTCTCAAGAAATATTAAGGGTGCAGTCAGGTTTAAGATTATTTATAATTACTTGGTCGCAATCCAGTAATGACTATCAGCTTAAGGAATTGGACAGTTTAGCAATCCCTTACTTCCCAGAGAATAACGGTAAGCCCGATTGGAAAACAATGTCTTCGTACAAAGGGGAGTTGCATAACTATGTAAAATCGAACAGATCTACTGATTGGGAGGATAAAATTTCTTTTTCACGTAAAACATATAATCTTTATAAAACAGACCACGGAACTGGCTCGACTATCAACGAACCTTCTTTGTCATATGGCAATAAGACATTTCCTTCTCTATATTATAATAGCAAAGAGAAAGTAGAAAACAATAGAGAATCATTAGTTAATGCGTTTCTAAAAATATTAAATAAATAAATGCAAACACTTGAACAACAACTATCGGCAGGTATCAATATGAATTTCATTTCTATTGAAGTGCCTTCTTATATCCATACTAATCTAAATCCTGTATTTGCTATACGTCCATATCAATCAGAAGCATTTTCAAGGTTCAAATATGTAACGTCTGATTACCAGCAAAGAATAAAACCTACTCAGCTGTTGTTTCATATGGCAACAGGAAGTGGTAAAACCCTAATAATGGCAGGGTGCATTCTGCACCTCTACCAATTAGGTTATCGTAATTTTATATTCTTTGTAAATAGTTCTACAATTATTGAAAAAACAAAAGATAACTTTCTCAACACACTTTCATCTAAGTACCTTTTTGCTCAAAGTATTTCTATTGCAGACCAACAAATACAAATTAAAGAAGTAGATAATTTTCAAACAGTAAATGATGACGATATTAACATAGTATTCAGTACCATTCAAGGCTTGCATACTCGTTTAAATACACCAAAAGAAAACAGTATTACCTATGAAGATTTTGAAGACAAAAAGATTGTACTAATTTCTGACGAAGCTCATCATATAAATGCTGAGACAAAAAAAGGAAATCTAAATAAAGAAGAAGTAGAAAGTATAGTTAGTTGGGAAAGTACCGTTACTAAAATATTCAATGCCAATATTGATAATTACCTTTTAGAATTTACCGCAACAGCGGATTTGCAAAACCCTTTAATCAATGAGAAGTATCAGGATAAACTAATCTTTGATTATCCACTAAAACAATTTAGAAAAGACAAATATTCTAAGGAAGTCAAGGTTTTACAAGCTGAATTAGAACAGTTTGAAAGGGCACTACAAGCTGTTATTCTTAATCAGTATCGTAGAAAGGTATTTGAAAAGAACGGCTTGCATATCAAGCCTGTTATTCTCTTTAAATCTAAGACCATCGCAGAAAGTCAAGCATTTTTTGATGCTTTTGTTAGTGGTGTAGATAAATTACAAGATAAAGATATTCAACAAATACAAGGGGCAAATTCAGGCAATGTTTTAGCGGAAGCTTTTAGCTATTTCAACGATAATAACATTACTATTCCAAATCTAATTTCAGAGTTAAAAGAAGATTTTTCGGAGAGCAAATGTATATCAGTAGATAGTAAATCTGATAGTGAAGAAAAGCAACTTATAGTTAATAGCCTTGAAGATGAAAACAACGAGTACCGAG
>JBDNHS010000542.1:0-3088 GCA_041688685.1 Kapaibacterium sp. (SeqCode) | reverse complement strand
TTGCTAAACCATCTGTAACGATATAGCTTTCAATTTCAGTTTGTATTTCCTTTTCGGAAATATCCTCTAAGTCGATGACATTTTTAATGTCTTCAGATAGATCTATTGTTAGGATGTCTTTTATTTTCATTTTTATTTAATTCGTTAGTCGACAATCATACATCTGTACTTGGATGCTGGTCGAGAATTTAGAAACATTAATTGGTTACCATCTTGCGTTGCTGGATATAATATAATTAAGGGTTTTTTTGATTTCATTACCAATTCACTTTCCATTAAGTGAATATTATCAATGCCACTGCCATACAATGCACCAGAATGAATCATAACAGGAATTTTATCTTCGTTATATGACTTTTCAATTTTAGAAAGTATGATTAAGTATAGGTCTGGTCCTGTTTCCCCTTCAGGTGATTTAAAAATTTGTTGTACTGAACCCCTTAGCAAATCGAACATATCGGCTAAATGAGATTTATTGCTTTCTACAAACGATATTAGAAGTTCATTAAGGTCAATGATTGAATAATCTGCACCCATCAACTCATTCAATTTCACAATGAACTGGTGCTCTAAATTGGGAGGACAAACCAATAAAATAGAGTTACCTCCATTTGCTTTAAGACGTATTTTAGACCGGTTGTCTGATTCTACCAATTGCTTTACTTGCGTTATGATATGTTCAGGATTTAGTGCTGTACTCATAAATTGATTCATAAGGTTTTATAGGTTCTACACTAAGATTATCTCCAGTGTAAACCACATTAAAATATTTTGAAAACTTTTTCTGTAATAGCCTGTCGATAAAAGTTTGTTTTTCGTTGAAACTATATTGCAGCCACTCACTATTCAATAGATTTGGCTTCACTGCAATAGCTGTTAACCAGTAGGCAAAAAGAACAAACATTGTATCCGATAAATATGGATGGGTGATACTTTTATTTACAGAGCCTTCCATTAAGCCAAACTTTTTTAATAGTGTGAGGTATTTTGAAGCTGTGGTAGTTATTGTAATTTCAGACCACTTTTTTAAATCATCTTCTGACTCTTTCAAATCTTTTATACAAGCAACTATTTCAACGTTTTTAATTGAAACCCTACCACTATAAAAAGCAGGAAAGTAAACTTTAGTGTTTAAGTAATTTAATAATTCATTATTGACTGAAGCGTTCCAGAATAACAGAAAAAGAACTTCATTTGAAATTGCATTCTCATCAATTGCTGAATAAAAGATTGATTCTGAATTAGAGTTTTTGAAACTTAAAAAAGTAGCCTTAATAGCCTTTTCAAATCTTTTTACTGACTTATCTGTTTTGATAGCAGTGTAGTTATGTATACCACCTTTTGCTTTGATGGAATCCATATCTTCTGAAAGGAAAACTTTTATCAAGTTCCAATCAGACAGGCTACCTAAAACATTTATGTCTGAATTTATTTTCATATAGTATAAAAATTCTTTAAAAGTATAATATTTATAATAAAACAAGAAATAATTACATCTTATATATAAAAATTTAATTTACTAAAACTTTTATATTTTCAAATTTAAAACATATTTTCTTTTTAACAAATTTATATTTATTGTTTATAATTTTTTTAATATTGTAATATAATCAAACTTAACACTTAAATAAATATATGTTAATTCTTTGATGATAATATCACTTAAAATCTAATACACTTTTCACCGACCGATACTAAAATAGACAATCTTTATAATTAATTCAATTAATTACCCTAAATAGCATACCTTAATACGAATAAGGAAATGTAGTCAAATACAATTTAAATCAGAAATCACTTGCAAATTTCAAAAAAATCAGCCCCAAAACAACGTGTTTATACTCAGCAGGTTCGACACTTCCACGCAGTTTATTGGCGGATTCCCATAGATTTTCTTCAATTGACTTATCCTTACTTATTTTTTTTGCCATTTTGTTTTTTAATTAATACTCATTCATTGAATTCGAAATTAATGTTTTTATTATTTTGCTGATTAATATTATTTACAATATACAAAAATCTTTAATAAATTAATCTATTAATCTTAGTATTTATTTTATTTGATTTTTATTGTATCAATTACTGTCGGGTGGAATTTTTTCTATATTTATTAGAATAATTTAAGATTTTTTAAATAATAAGGTTTTGTATTATAATATTTATTTATGTTTTATAAGTGTATTTCTTCATAATATATTATCATATTTTTGGAGAATTTGTCAATAATTAATAATTTTTCGGTTAGTTCTTTGTAATATTTTAACATTTTTATGCTTTTGATAACAAATTGGGTCTTTTGTTGATTGTAAAATTCCTAAATGTTCCAATATATTTAAGTAAATTTCCATTTTTTAGCCTATTTTATGTAAAAATGATGTTTTAGAGCAAATTTGTGAGATGAGTGAGATTTCCTTTTTTATAGTGTTGAATCTGTTGATTTCTACCGCCGTTACCCCTTTGTTTTCAGTTCTTTTTTATAGTGTAGGAAATGTTGGATTATTAGTTGCTAATTTTAGTTATTCAGGGATGCAAATAAAACATAAATAGTTTTTACTTCGATTTTTTATACAACGCTGTAAGATAATAAATTATTTCTTTTAACTTATCTTTTGAGATATTTGAAATTAAGAATTTTAAAGTATTTTTCTCGTATTCTTCTAACATAATTTGATTTATTTAATGAATAGGTAAAGTAACTAACCTTGTAAAATATTCGTAACCGTGTAAGTATATGATATATAATAGATATAGTATGTTTCTTTTTTCCAAAGTTACAAAAGTTACAAAACCTAAAAAATATTTGTAACCGTGTAAGTATATGATTCTAATAAATATAAGTTCAAAGTTACAAAGGTTACAAATATAATCCCTTATATAAGGGACGCTCTGTATATTTGTGAATATATATTTATATATTTATATAGTGTCTCTATTTTTAATAAAAAAAGTGTAACTTTTGTAACTTTTCTCTTATCCCTCTATTCAACAGAGATTTACGAGGTTACAAACCCTAAAAAATATTTGTAACCTATTTGTAACTTTTGTAACTATTGTAACTTTTTATATTAGTATTTAACGTATTTATTTA
>JBDNHS010000541.1:0-5701 GCA_041688685.1 Kapaibacterium sp. (SeqCode) | reverse complement strand
TTTCGTAACCAGCTTTTTTTAATATAGTACAAAAAAGCCTTCTTATAGGTGTGTTATCTTCTATTACACATACTGGCAATAATTGATTACTCATTTTAACTCCAAAAATTTAACTATTATAATTTCTATTTTAATTATCAATCAAAAAATATTTAATAACTTTTAAGTTTTCATTTAAGAATTGACTAAAAAAAAAACATTATTATTTTAGTCAATTTATAGAATACAAATCATACAAAGATATAATTTTTTTTTCAAATAACAATTAAAAAAATTACTTTAATATTTAAATTGGAAAAAAAATATTATTTTTAAATTTACAAACATTTTATTATATTATGTCGTATATTAAATTACTTGATAAATAACTTTTAAATAATAATAAATAATAATAAATAAGTAGGTATTATGAAAAATCTATTCAATAGCTCAAAATATATAATTTTGACATCAATCATTCTGATTTTTGCTTTGCAGTCTTGTGTAACAACTTCAAAATATGAGGATATGGTCTATAAAAGGGATTCAATTGAAAACAAATTTAATAACCTCAGTAAAGAATTAGATTTTATGCTTTTAAATAAGAATAAAACAATTCAAGATAATGAAAACCAAATTAGTGAATTGAATAAAATATTAAAAAAAGTCAATGTAGATTTAGAAGTTTACAAAAATAAATATAGAGATTTGACTGAAGTTTCTAGTAAAGACAATATGTTGAAATTAAATGAAATCGAAAATTTAAGAAAAGAAGCAAATTCAAAAGGCGAAAAGTATAACGAACTTTTAATGAAACTAAGAGAAAGAGACAACAAAATAGAATCAATTCAAAAAAAATTAAAAGAAGCACTTTTAAGTTTCAGAGATTTGGGACTTGATGTAAATATTAAAGATGGCAAAGTATATGTTAGTTTGTCTAATCAATTATTATTTTCATCTGGA
Source organism: Kapaibacterium sp. (SeqCode) (assembly GCA_041688685.1). Taxonomy (GTDB): domain Bacteria; phylum Bacteroidota; class Ignavibacteria; order Kapaibacteriales; family UBA2268; genus JBDNHS01. The sequence goes on along the minus strand of JBDNHS010000541.1, from coordinate 4,759 downwards.
AGCACAAATATTGATAAAAAAGGTTTAGAAGCTCTAAAATTCTTATCTGAAGTTATAAATAACACGTCAGATATTACTATACTTGTTGAAGGGCATACAGATAATCAAAGAGTTGGAAACGGTAGCAGATTTAATGATAATTGGGAATTAAGTGTATTAAGAGCTACTGAAGTTGTGAAATATTTGCAGTTAGAAGGTAAAGTTGACCCAACACGATTAGTAGCATCAGGTAAGGGTGAATATTCTCCTTTAGAAGTTGGTGACTCTGCCGAAAACAGATCAAAAAACAGAAGAACAGAAGTAATTATTATACCTAAATTAGATGTATTATATAATATCTTGGATTAAATTTAGAGTAATTTGTTGATTAACTTTTAATAATGTTTTATAATAATGTTTTTAATAAATTTAATTATTTATTAAAAACATTATCGTTTAATCCTTTATTGACGATATAATTTGTATAATTAATTACGACTAAACCTTCGGTTTTGCCATCTTTTGACTTCGATTTTGATTTGTCATCTTTAAAATCACCAGTCATTGTTTTGGGTAAACTAAATTCAGGTACGCTGAATTTAATTTTCACCTCTCCAGGTAAATAAATATTATTAATTAGTTTGTAATCTATTATAACTGTGTAAGAACCACTTTTTTTAGTTATTATTTCAGATTTAAGTACATTGAAATTCTTGCTATCAATCCACATAGTTGCAATTGCTATATCTTCGGATGGATTGTTAGGGATAATTTTTACTTTAGTTGTTGATACATTCCCCAAATTTTCTGTACCATTTTCAATTATAGTAATATCTTTGGATAAAATTTCATTAATGAAATTACCTGTACCTTGCTTCGGTAACATAGAAAATCCATCAATATCAATTTTAGTTTTGTTTGGTTGTTTAAAATATATTTTACCACTTTTTTCGGGTGCATTCAAGTAGCTTATGTCAATTTTTAAATTCATATCAGCTTGAAAGTCTTTGATATTCTTAAAGTTATCTTTTACTTTTTCTATAATTTCCAGAGAAATCGAAGCATTGAAAGTAAAGATAAACATACAAAATATTATAGAGATATAACTGATTATTTTTTTTGATTTTTTCATTTTTATTTTAAAATTTATTGTTAGATTTACTCCCAATGAACACACAATTTACTAATTTGTTTTAAATATTATGAAAATAAGTAAAATATCATCAAAAGAAGTAAAAGATGAAGAAGCGATAAAATTATACGATATTAGAGAAGGTATATTTAAATTAATCAAAAACAATTTCCCACTTGTCAATATCGACGATTATATTACCTTCGAGGAATTAAATAAATATCAAAGATGATATAATCAACACAAAAAGTAAGATTTGAAAATCATTTAGTGAACAATATTACTTAGAATTTATTGGCTCGTATTCTTTGAATGGGTCAAATTTTAATTTATTCATTTCTTCTTTGAACTTTTTATAATCTTGCTCAAAAAACATATTAATTTTTTTAGTAACTTCGTTTAGTTGTAAATCTACTTTTTGCAAAGCGATTTTGTGGGTGCTATTGGGTATCGACATCGCTTCGCCAATGTAAGAAAAGGCGTTATATAAGTTGTCATTTAATACATCTGGTCTTCTGACTATTCCTTGCTTTTCCGAGCTAAAGAATATTAAACTTTTTATATTCTTTAAACTATCTTTGAAGGTCGTAATTTTTTTGTTTACATCTTTTTGTAAACTGTCCTCCAAAATACTTACTTGGCTTTCGAAATGTTTTATTAATTCCTCTGTTTCAGTTATTCTGTCTGATATTTCTGTTAATTTATTACTTCTATTTTGAATTTCATTAGCAAATAATAATTGTTGTTTATATTCTTCGATATTAGTTGGCAATCGATTATCATATTCAATTTCGACATTTTGAGAGTCTTTTGAATCTACATATTCAACTACAACTTTATAATTACCTGGCAATACATTTAATCCAGAAGGGTCAGAATCCACTACTTTAATTTGTTTCGAACCTGGGTTTCTAAATCCTTTTTCTCTCAAATCCCAAGAAATCCTATTGTATCCACTATCAACTTTTGCTCTGATAAATCTAATTTGCTCATTTTTGTCATTATAAATATTAATGTAAATAGAATCAATTGATTTTTTAGAATTAGCTATTAATAATGAATCTTTTTTAGCATCTAAATTTTTATCAATTAATAAATGAAATTTAGCACCATATTGTTTATTTTGACCAGAAAAGTTTGCATCTCCTGCAAATCTTACTCCTGGCGGAGTTGAATAATTATGATTTATAGTTTTATTGATTTTACTTAATATAATTCGATTAGTATTATTGTTTTTATTTTTTAATATATAATCTCTCAGAAAACTAATATCATCAAAAATCCAGGCTGCTCTTCCAAAAGTACCAACAATTAAATCATTTTCTCTTGGGTGTATTTTTAAATCAATAGTAGGGCAAGATGGAAATCCATTTGTCCATTTAGTCCATACTTTACCAGCATTCAAAGAAAGATATAACCCTTCATCTGTTCCCAAAAACATTAATTCCGGTGTAACAGCATCTTGTATAAATGACAAACAAAATGACGATATACCTTTATTTTCTGACAAATTCACCCAAGATTTACCTTTATCTTTGGTGTGCATAAGATACGGCTTCCAATCGTTTCTTCTGTAATTATTAATTACTGCAAACGCTTCATTTTCGTTATAGTTAGAGGGTATTATCTGAGGTACCCAAGAACCCTGTGGAATTGATTTTAGGTTGTTAGAAGTATTGTCCCAGTTTAGCCCACCATTAGAAGTAAGTTGAATATTACCATCATCGGTACCAACCCATAAAATATCTTTATTGATAGGGGATTGTGATATTGCTAAAATTGTTGTGTGAGTTTCAGCTCCCGTTACATCTTCGGTCAATCCACCACTTTTATCATAAATTTGTTTTGTAGAGTCATTAGTTGTTAAGTCTGGAGAAATAATAGTCCAATTTTCGCCTCTGTCTGTGCTTTTATGCACAAATTGACTACCATAATATAAAGTTTTATTATCAAAATTATCAGCCAAAATTGCTGAATTCCAATGAAATCTTAATTCAATATTATCTGGATGCATAGGTTTGATATTATATGTTATACCTGTTATTATATCAAATCTACTTAGATTACCACCTTGCCACATAGCATATCCATATCTATTATCTGATTTATCAGGCACGACATCGAACCCATCACCAAACAATAATTCCTTCCAATAATAATTTCTAATGCCACCACCTGCCCAAACCTCTGATGGACCTCTCCAAGAGCCATTGTCTTGCATACCACCATAAACATTATAAGGAATTTCCATATCATAATTAATATGATAAAACTGTGCAACAGGTATATTTTCTATAAATCTCCAGTTTTCGCCTTTATCATAGGTAATAGCTAAGCCGCCATCGTTTCCGTCTATCATAAACTTTGGATTATCTTTATCTATCCAAAAACTATGATGGTCTGGGTGAATTCCCCAGTATGGTAATAGAGTTTTGAATGACTTTCCTCCATCAACCGAATATTTTACAATTGAAGCAATATCATAAATTCTATTTTCATTTTGTGGGTCAACATAAATTTCTGCATAATAAAATGGTCTATCACCAACTTCTTTGTCATTAACCATCTTCCAAAAAACTCCACCATCTTCGGAACGGTAAAGTGCATTTTTTTCGGACTCTATGGTGGCATAAACAATTTTATTATTGTTGTTTGCTATAGCTAAACCTATTCTGCCTAATTCTCCATTTGGTAAACCATTTTTATTTTTTCCTTCGGTATAAGATTTGTCAGTAAGATTAGTCCAATTATCTCCACCATCATAAGTTACATATAATCCAGAACTTTTACCACCTGATTTATAATTCCAAGGGAATCTTTTATATTCATACATCGAGGCAAACATTTTATTTGGATTAATTGGGTCAACAACCAAATCGGCACAACCAGTATTAGGTGTTAAATACAAAATCTTTTTCCAAGTTTTACCGCCGTCAATAGTTTTGAATACTCCTCTTTCTTCATTTTCGCCATAAGTAATACCCATTACGCCTACATATACAATTTCTGGATTATCTTTATGTATAATAATTCTGTGAATTGATTTACTATTTTCTAAGCCCTTTTTATTCCAAGATTTACCGCCATCAATGGATTTATATATACCATCACCAAAACATTGTGAATTTCTCGGATTGCCTTCACCTGTACCTACCCAAATAACATCTGGATTAGTCTGTTGAATTTTGATTGCACCGATTGATTGATTACTCATTTTATCAAATATTGGCTCCCAATTTATCCCGCCACTTTCACTAAACCAAACACCACCAGAGGCAGTCCCTACAAAAATTTTGGACTTGTCTGACATATCTACATCAATCGAAGTTACTCTACCACTCATACCAGCAGGACCGATATTTCTTGGTTTGTAATTTCTAAAATAATTAGTGTCCAAACTTTGTGCATTTAGTTGACTTACAAATAAATTTGAACTTGTAAAATCAAACGCAAAAATAAAGCATAAACAAAGAAATATTATTTTAAATATATTTAGGTTTCTCATCAATCACTCATAAAAATTCAAAATTCAACAATAATTATTCTATAATTTATTAATTTTATTATTAATAAATAAAAAAAGTTAAAAACTATTTTCAAAAATGTAAAAACTTGCTAATAAAAAAAAACTACTCCCGAAGAAGTAGT
>JBDNHS010000071.1:0-2658 GCA_041688685.1 Kapaibacterium sp. (SeqCode) | reverse complement strand
TCTGGTTTCAAATCTCTATGATAAATTCCTTTACTGTGTATATATTCTATACCTAATACAATCTCAGCTGCGTAAAATTGCGCAAGTTCAAACTTTAAAATTCCTTTTATTATTTTTAATTTAATTTTTACAAGAAAAAAAATTTAAAATTTATATTTTTTATATTAGTAATATTAATTATCTAATTAATAAACTTTTTCAGTAAAATAATTTTTGAAAAAAATATAATATTCAAAAATAAAGTAAAAGAGAATTTAATTAATATTTTAACATTTACAATTTTAAATAAACCAGGTATATACAATACTCTAGTGGATTTAAATGGAAATAATGGAGAAGGAAAGGTAATATTTAACGATAGTTTAATAGAAGAAAATTGTATCGGAGTTTCAGGAGGTTACCATAAAAATGGCAAGGATATATGGGTAATTACATATAATTATAAAACAAACTTTATTGTTTCAATACTTTTTGATGAAAATGGATTAGTAAAAGAAAAAAAATATTTTAACAATTATAAACAATTTGTAGATTTAAATCCATTAGAAAAAAGATCATATACATTTATTCAAATAAGAGTTAACAACTTATCAAATAAAACTGCAATTACTTACTTTGGTAAAGTTTTTTTATATAATTTTGATAATGAAACAGGAGAAATAACATTTTCAAACAATTACAACACATCTTTATATCAATATGGTTTAGAATTTTCTCCAAATGGAAAATATTTATACATTTTGAATATGTTAAAAAATAAAGAGGCATTAGAAATCCAACAGTTTAATTTATTTAAAAAAGATGAAATTCAAATACCTAAAACCAAAATAATTAAATCTTATACAAATCGACAAATTAATAAATCAAATGCAATTAGATTATCTATTGATGGTAAATTATATATTTCTGATAATTCTTTTAATAAAATATATCAAATTAATAATCCAAACTTTGATTTAGACTTAATACAAATCAATGAAATTCAAAATGTTTATAATTACGGAAATTTTCAGCATACTTTTGCATCATCATCTCCAATATTTAAATTAAATCTTACAAGTAATGCTCCATTTTGTGCAAATTCTGATACATTAAAATTATATTCTAATTTTTCATATTCAGAGATTCCAGATGTAGTATATGAATGGACCGTCTCTAATGGAATGAAATATTCAACAGATTTTGTATATATAACTAATCCAAATATATCATATAACGGAAAATATTATTTAAGAGTGACCTCTAAATTTTTATCAGCAGATATATTAGATAGTTTAGAATTAAATCTATTTCCTCCCCCAGAATTTGATGTGCTGAAAATTGGAGAGGAGTGTGGGAGTAGTGCCGTTAAGTTGAGATGTGATAGAGACTTCCCTACTACATTTACTTATTTATGGAATACTGGAGCCACAACTGCCGAAATCTCTGCGACAATTAATGGCGTCTATACGCTAACTGTAACGGACACAAACGGCTGCAAAACAAGCAAAAGCGTAACAGTTACTTTTGGACAAAAGCCGATTGCATCTATATCTGTGACTGGACCGACAACTTTTTGCGAGGGCGGTAAAGTGGAGCTAAGAGCGAGCGGTGGCATCAATTCCAACGACCTATTTTTTAAGTGGTCATCGGGCGAAACTGTCCCAAATATTACTGTAACCAAGTCTGGAGTTTATAGAGTAGTAATCAAACACAAGTTTTCTGATTGTGTAGATTCTGCTGAGATTGAAATCAAAGTAAATGCGAATTTATAGTGCAATATAGTGCAGAATAATATGCTCTGCAAGGGCAGAGAAATCACTCTAACAGCCGAGCCACAGGGCATTGAATATACATATTTGTGGTCAACTGGTGCCACAACTCCGAGTATAATAATCAGCCAAGGTGGGCGATATTCCGTTGAGATAAGTTTGGACGAATTTTGCAAATCTTCGTCAGTAATTGATGTAATTGAGTTTACTCCAGAAGAATTTGAAATTATAGCAATCGGCAAACTTTGCGTTGGTGAAATAGTAACATTAAGTACGAATAAAGATTTTGTGAGTTATGAATGGTCAACTGGCGAGAAAACAAAAGAAATCGCAGTAACAAATAGTGGTTTATATTCAGTTAAAGCAATTGATTTGAATGGTTGTGTAAGTGCAAACAATATTGAAATTATATTCGTTAGTCCAAAGGAATATAACTTAGATTTCACGGATTACGACTTTGGCGATGTAGAAATTGGAGCAGAAAAAAGAGTGAAATTCAATATTCCTGGTGAAGTAGAAATACAAATTAAAGGCGATTTTGCTTATGATATGAACACTAATGAGATGGTATTTAAGCCGTCTGGTGAGAAGTCTTATTCTGGCGAAATAGTCGTAGATTTTGGTGGAGATTGCGATACAACTGCGACAATATTATTCGTTGGACGAGGTGTAAATTCGCTCAGATACAAGGCTAAAGTCATCGCTCCAACTATTGATACGGAAGCTGGCTTGGAAGATGTGGAACTGCCATTTACTTTTAATATTAGCAAAGATGACTTGATGTATCCATTTATTTTGACTTATAAAATGACTTTTGAAATCAATATAGATGTCTATTTACCGAACTTTACGACCACAATTATTAATAATAAAAGAGTTGTGGAATTAACTGGAACAACAAATATTA
>JBDNHS010000540.1:0-4999 GCA_041688685.1 Kapaibacterium sp. (SeqCode) | reverse complement strand
TGTGTTGTATTCATTCTTTTTACTAATAACCGTTAGTTTTCTTGCTTGAGAAAAAGATGCAGTTTTTAAGCCTAATCCGAATCTTCCAAGATCTTTGTTGCTTCTATCCTCTAATGGGTTTTTACTTCCAGGGCGCATTGCTTGTATTAATTCTTCATTATTCATGCCGGAACCATCATCCTTAATTGATAACCATGTTTCTGCACCTTTCCATTCAAAATTTATCCAAATGTTTTTGGCATTTGCAGAAATGGAATTGTCTACAATATCAGCAACCGCAGTTTCAATATTATACCCAATAGCTCGAAAAGTTTCAATCATAGATGAAGCTTCAGGCTCGGCTTTTTGGGTTTTGTATTTGGTGTAGTCTGGCATTTAGATTATTTAGTTTCAAGAAATAAAATACCCTGCCTACCTATATGTCTAGCAAGTTTAGATTGAACCTCTGAAACTACTTGTTGGCGAAGTCTAAACAAAAGCTTAAAATTATCTTCATTAATACTATTACTAGTAAAAAAGTATTTGAAATCTAATACTAAAAAATAACTCAGCCCATTAAAACTAAAATTAGGACTTGTAAATATTGCCTCTGATTTTTCATCAATATTATATCTAAATTTACTCTCAAGTAAAATCCCTTTTACCCATCTGTCATATTTTTGTTTTTTTTGAACAAAATCGCAAAGTGGTGTTACATTTAAAAGAATATTGAAAGTTTGTTTTAAAGAAGAATCTTTAAAAACTTTCAGCTCACTGCTTACTAACTTGTCCAATTTATTTCTTAAATCCTTATCAATTTCAGAGTTTGAATTTATTTCATTGCTAACATAAACCTGAGATTTAATATTCGAAAATATTAAGTTGTTTATTAACTCTGAATATTCTTTCTCATCGTTAGCATTATTAACTGTTAAAACAATACCAGAATATTTTATATTATTAGTATCAGTTGATGTCAATAACTTTTTGTTAACTGTATATCCAACATTGTCATTAATTATTTTAGAAGTTAATTCTTGTGGAAAATTTGCAGAAACAGTGTTAACCGAATATTCTAATGAGTCAATTAAAACTGAATTGAGAGACTGAAAACTGCTATTAATTTTTTCTTCGGGTGACGAATTATCATAATATTTGCCAGAATAACTTTTCCCAAGTTTATTAAATAGATAATTTGCTTCATCATCCCAAGTATTAGCAGAATTTGGAAAACTAAAAACATCTTCAAGAGTTATATCAGAAGATATATGCACCAAATTTTCCCAATGCAGTAGATATGCAAAGGCAGGATTTTTATTAAACAAATCATCAACTCTTTGAAAAAGTTGATTTATAGACTCTTCGATAATTTCAGCAGGTGTGCCATCATAATTGAAATAGTTTATTTTTCTTTCTTCTAAATATCCAATTGGTTTTCTGTCATTTAAATCCGTATCAAAAATATCCTTTATTAATTGCTTATGATTTTCATTTCTACTCCAATAAACAACTACAAATGGGAAATTATTTGGTGATATTACTCGTAATAAAACAGGAACTAGTCTAGCACGTAGTACTTTGTCTTCGTGCTCACTATCATCTATCAAATTAATATCAAGAAATAAAACCCTTATGTCATTACAAAAACTGTCTTTGTTAGGCAAATGTTTTAATTCACCTGAATAATAAGCATAAGGAAGTTGCTTGCTAGACAATACATCGATAAGTGGGCGGGCTTGATTAATATTATCATCAATTATAGCCACTCTACCGTTCATTGGGAAACTCATATTTTATTTTTTTAAGGCAAAAACTATTGTTGCACCATTTATAAATTCATTTGGTATTTCAAAATCACCTTCGTTTGGGAAAATTAATTTCCCTTTTTGGGCTAACATTATTTCATTTGAAATATGTAATCCTAAACCAATACCATTAGGTTTTGCAGTAACAAATGGCTCAACTATATCGTCTGTAGGAATTAAAAACCCCGTACCGTTATCTGCAAAAATTAAGTTTAAATAGTTTTCTTCTTCAACAATATTTATGTAAATAGATTTAACCAAACTAGGTTTTGCTTCTTTTGCACGTTCTAGCCAATATATGGAATTGTCAAGTACATTCATCAAGCTACCAATCAATAAATTTTTTGCAATTCTTACTTTAATACCTCCTTGGTAATTCTTATACTCCTTTATTAATTTGACATTATGGGCTGCAAGTCTATATTCTGTATTAAATAAAGCTTGGTCAATTATTTCAATTACATTTTCATTACTTTGATTAGACTTTCTTACTATTTCAGCATAACCGTCAATTAGTGAAGATAAATGTTTTACTAATTTCAAAACTCTTTCTGATGCTTTTTCAGTTGTTAAAACATTGATTAGCTCTATTATGATTTTATCAACTTCGTGAACTACAATACTCATACTTAAGCCTGCACCTGCTGCTTTAAGTAAGTTTTCGTTAACTCTTATATAGTCTGCCTCAATCTTGCCAAAAAACTTCATGAGCTCATTTTTTACTTGCTCATCTTTAATATTTTCTTTAACATAAATTTGAGCCTCAGACAATAGAGACATTACGGGGGCAGATTTTTTTGTAGGGCCATAAAACTCTTTCAATCTTCTTTTGTCAGTAATTCTTAAAACTTCAACGCAATCAAAAATATGAAGAATTGAATTTTTAAATGCCTTATATGCTTCATTTTCAATAAAACCTTCTCTATTTGTTTTTTCAATTAAATCTTCGCTGTCTTTTCTATTAATGAATACAGCACCAAGAATCAAGTTATTACTAATAGCCTTTGTCGGTGAATTAAACCTTCTGTAATCTAAACCAAGCCAATCATTTTCAGGTTCACCGTAATCATATACTCTTAGCCCATCTCTAAAAACACTAACTCCACCTGCACTTTTCATGTATTTTTTGAACCCTGTTTTATCAGATACTCCAAGACTTAAAATATAAGAATCTAGATCAAACACATAGCCTTCAAAAGTCACTTCACCAATATGGTAACCATCTAGCGAAAATGTTACTTCCTTATTTTTTTCATCAGTATATTTAAGACTCCTAAATGAATTGACAAGTTTATCATCAATACCTACTTTTTTATTTTCTAGTTTTGGCATTGAAGCCCAAGGAGTAAATTCATATTTAAAGCTAGTAATAGCAGCACCATTAATTTTGGCTTTAAAATGATATAGTGAAAGTTCCTTTACTTCTTCCCATTTTAAAAGTCCATCAAACCAATTAGGTCTATTAGCAATATCAAAATCAGGTTTGAATGAATCTTTAGTTTCAAAAGGAGATATTAATGATGTAATTGCTCTTTTTATTTCTCTTGCAATACCTCTTTCCCAAGTTTTATGTAAATTACTTATAGTTATTAATGTTCCTGTTTTGCCTTCTCTAAATGTTGTAGCTTCATCGCGTTCAAATATTTTAATTGGAACATCTTCAAGATATTTATAGTCATTGAAAGTTGCCCAATCAATTTTTACATAAACTTCCTTAGAATTTGCAGCTTTAGTAACTAATTCTATTACATTTCCTAGTTTGTGTACACCAAAACGGCCTATTCCTTTTTCACCAATTGGCAATCTGTTGTATTTTGGAGACAACTCATTGTTTGCAATTTTTTTGGTTTTAAAATCACTACCTGGTTCAAGCCAAACATTCTCAACAATGTCTTTAGTCATTCCATATCCATCGTCTTCAATCATTATTATTCCATTGCTATTATTATCAGGAATATCCATTAAAACAGTAACTGTATTTGCATCTGCATCATAGGCATTTTTTACTAATTCTATTAAAGCGATGCTTTCATTTTTGATTAATTGGTCACCAAGTTGCAATAGTAGTCTTGCTCTAGGTTTAAATTTAGCGTTGATATACGTGCCGGCTATTTTATTACTCATTTTAATCGTTTATTTATAACTTAATATCCTATTATTAATATCCCTTTTAATGGTAGTGTTAATCTCCCAGAAGAATATAGTGTATCAAAAAAAGTAATCACATTTTGAAAGTCAGGGTTCCCTCTATAATCTTTACGTACAGCTATAATTAAATAATCAACTTCATACATCATACATGCCTGAAACAAATCTTTTAAAAATTGATAATTAGTAACTGCTCTACCTGCTTCTACTTCAATTACTGTTTTAGTTATTTCATTGTAGCCATCTGCATCAAAATATTTTTCTAATTTTCCATTAGGCCCGAATAGAACTGGTACTTTTATTTTGTCATTGCTTTTTTTGCTTTTTTCAACTTTATAATCTATTTCTTCAAAGTCTGTTCTTAATTTTTCTAATACTTCATTACTTCCTTTTTGAAATTTATCAGATGAAATTAATAATTCATTTTTCTCAAAAACATCAATCACACTTTTTAAGTGGTTTAGAATTATTTTACTCTTTGGAAAAAATTGCCATTTTATCATATCAATAATTTAATTTTCTTTGCAATTTCTTCAGCCATTAGTGGAGGCACAGCATTACCTATTTGCTTAAATGCAGCTGTTCTTCCGCCCTCAAAATAAAAGTCATCTGGAAAGGATTGAATACGCGCTGCTTCTCTTACTGTAATTGATCGGTTTTGATTTATATCTGGGTGAATGTAATAGTGACCGTCCATTGCTATATGAGCTACAATTGTATTTGCTATTCCATCTCCATTTACTACTTGGAACCTATTTGTGAATGAAGTTGTATTTTTGTGTTTGATAAGTCTTTGTGGAAGAGTTGCATAATTCAATCTCTTTTTTTCTTTCCACAACTCAACAGCAATTCTATAAATTTCTAGGTCGTTTTCATTATGAGGTCGTGCAATGTGGTGTGTAGTAAAATCTATGCAGTTTCTAATGTTTGTAATTTCAAGATATTCTGTAGTTTTTCTTCTGTATTTGACTAAACCCATTCTTCCTGTACCGTTTTGAATTGAAGGCAAATCAGAGAATAAATCTTTTAAGATTTTAAATTTCTGTTCTTTTTTATTGAATTCAGGA